>JAITFS010000112.1 GCA_031281195.1 Oscillospiraceae bacterium | reverse complement strand
TTCGTGATTTTGATGATAAAAGTCTTGCTCCTTATGCCGGTAAACTTTCTGAGATGAACATTCCTGTAACTGAGAGTTCTGCTCGTATGATGCGGGAGATTTTGGCAATGCATCCTAATTTATCTCCTGAAGAAGCCGCTTTTCTTGCTTCGAATAAAATTACCGGTGATATTGACTTAATGAGGTCTGCTCTTGAACTACTCGCCGGTGGTGAAAAAACCGATGCTATGATTGATAAGCTTTTATCTTCACTTGGTGAGCTTGGTAATAATCCGGAGAATCTTGATGCCGGAGAAAACACTACAAACACTGTAAACAGTACGCCGTTGACTGAGCTTTTGACTGTGTTAGTAAAGAACGCACCTGCTATTTTACAAGCAACAAACGGGGAAAATGTACAGCCTTCACAAATCACTCAAACGATTATAACACACCCAGATGATAATATGCAATCAAATGTGAAAAATGATGAAGTTTTTTTTCAAAATAATCAAACAGCTTCACAAAATGTTACACCGGAACAAGGAGAAAACACTGCAACACAACAGGTAGGGACAAATCTCCCGACATCTGCAGGCGTAACACAGGGGGACGGTTCTGTTGTACAATCTGCGGAGCAAGTACAAGTAACAAATCACCCAAGTCCGCTTGGCGGACTTTACCCTCATTTTACTAAAGAGGGCGAAGTCCATCACTCCACAATTCAAGATACACCGACACAGACAGCACAAACATCAGCAGAACCTGCACTAGAGGGAACGCACAAGAGCGCGTCTCCTACAGATGCACCATCACAACCGACTATGGGGAATGCTGTTGCAAGCTTACTATCAGAGATTCCTGAGTTTAAAGGTACACCAACAAATGCACTCGAAAGATTTTCTGAAATGTTATTAAAAGTAGCAGGAGACACAGATATTGTAAAAGAAGTTACAGAGGGTATAAAAGAAACAGACTCTCTTGCTGCACAATTAGATAAACTTTTCACACGAATCGGCAGAGAAGATACCGACGCAGGTATGAAGCTCAGAGCAGCCAGAGAGGAACTTTTCGCACGTCTTTCCTTAATCGAAGAAGCAATATCACGCTCGACAGGTCCGGCAAGAACAGAATTATTAGCTCAAACACAAAAACTTATGGATCATGTAAGGGTGTTAAACAATATAGATCAATTTGTATATATGCAACTACCGGTTCAGCTTCGTGAGGAACGGAAATCTGCGGAGCTTTATGTGTTTAAGAAAAAAGGCAGTCGCCGAACTGACCCCGATAATGTAAATATATTACTTGCGATAGATTTAGAGTTTATGGGTCACTGGGAAGCACTATTAAATATAAAAGGCAAAGATGTATCAATAAATATGGAAGTATTAGGAGATGCAGAAAAAGAGCATTTTGCAGCAAGCACAGTTGTTTTGCATGAAATGTTAAGTGAAGAAGGATTTAAGCTTGTTGGTACAAGCATAAAAGTATCAGAGGAGAAAACAACTCCTCTAACAGCACTATCAGCATTTGACCGATACACAGGTGGTAAAATTGGCAGAATAGATTTTAAAATCTAGGGTGAGCTATGGCGGAAGAGAACAGAAAATTACAAGCAGCAGCAATTAGCTATGATCCAAATGAGCAGGATGTACCTATTTTATCTGCATTTGGCGAAGGACGTATAGCAGATAAAATTGTTGAGCTTGCAAAGGAATCCGGAGTACCAGTAGTACCGGAGCCGGGGCTTACAAAAATGCTCTCAAAACTTGCTGTTGGTGATGAAATTGCTCCTGAAATGTATGATGCTGTAGCAAAAGTTCTAGCTTTTGTCAGTGAGGTTGATAGAGCATACGGTGAAAAAATCAGAAGAGGCTTGGATTAGATGAAACTTATTTCGTGGAATGTTAATGGTCTTCGAGCATGTCTTAAAAAAGGCTTCATGGAGGTTTTTCATGAACTCGATGCTGATATATTTTGCTTACAAGAAACAAAAATGATGCAGGGTCAAGCAGATATTGACCTTAACGGACAATTCGTTGAAAATAGGTCACTCTCTCTAGAGTTGCAAAATGCAACTCTAGGAGAAAACATAGATAATCTTTCAAGTGGACATAATGTCCACTTGAAAGAAAATAGCGAGATAAATATTTCAAGTTGTCAAAATGACAACTTGAAATATAGCGAGTATTGGAACAGTGCTGAAAAGAAAGGATATTCCGGAACTGCTATATTTACAAGAATACCACCACTTGCGGTATTTAACGGTATGGACATTGTTGAACACGACAGTGAAGGGCGTATGATAACACTTGAATTTGAAAACTTTTATCTGGTTAATGTGTATACACCAAACTCACAAGAGGAGCTTCGCCGTCTTGAGTATCGAATGAAATGGGAAGATACTTTTAGAGAATATGTAACAAGCCTTGATAAAAGTAAACCTGTGATAATATGCGGTGACTTAAATGTCGCACACACAGAAATTGACCTTAAAAACCCAAAAACTAATACAAAAAGTGCAGGATTTTCAATCGAAGAACGTAATAAGTTCACCGAGTTGTTAAACGCCGGTTTTACTGATTATTTCAGACATTTATATCCCGATAAAACAGATGCCTACACATGGTGGTCATACATGTTCAAAGCCAGAGAAAGAAATACAGGCTGGCGTATAGATTATTTCATAGGCAGCAATAGATTAACCGACAAGGTCAAAGATGCATTTATCCTGCCTGAAATCTACGGCAGCGACCACTGCCCCGTAGGATTAGTGATAGATATGTGAAATAACACCACTACCCGCTTTCTATAATTCTCATGTCAGTTACTAACCAATTGCCTCCGATTAGTTTAAATAATACTTCATATCTGATTACAACCTCTCGTACTTCAACCTGGGTTGTATTTGTTGCTTCATAGTATATTTCACAGGTGAAAAACTCATCACCATAAGGTTTAAAATTGTTGATTTCCAGTACGTTCACTCTGGTAGTTGAAAAATTAAACCATGAAGTGCTGACAAGAGCAGTCTGTGTTCGTCTATATAAATTAGAGCTAGTATCCATATTAATAATGTTACCACCACCATTGGTTGTAACATTGATATACGAGCGAATGAAACGCTCTGCTACAGATTCGTAATTTGCTTTGAGTTCATCGCAGAAATTATCCACGAATAATAAAGAACCATCGTTTGATTGCTTCGGCAGGATAATATCGCCATGTTCATTAGTTGCAATTAATATCGGCTCTAAGTATAAACCCTCAAGCTTTATGTCATACTCATATAACAAAGCTGGTGAGTCATCAAAATCTACTAAACCAACTAATATCTCAGGTATGTGCTTTTTAAGAATATACTCACTTGACACAGGCATATCATCTATTAACAAGGTTAAGGTATTTTCTGTTATAACCTTATATTCTCTTGTAAATGGTCGGGTAATAGGAAATATAAACTCATTATTATCAAAAAACAATGGCTCTGTGTTTTGCCCGTTAAACTCAATCACAGTAACCTCTACGTCACCAAATATTCCGGGAATAAAATACATTGCACCATATTCATAGTCACTGTTTATGCGATAATCTTCTGTTAACAAAGTTTCGTTTAACTCAACTAAAGCGTTAATAGATGAAATTATCGTAATACTTCTGCTCATACCATCAATAAATGAATCAAGAAGCTCCAGAGTGTCTAATTCCCACTCGGAAAATCCAAAGCCTAAGTTTTCGGTAGCAATAAAATGAGCAGTACCAATGTCAACAGAACCTGCTCTTAATGTATACACAGGAGCTTCAACTGTAGATAAGTCAGTATTTAATCTTAAATTATACGAAACATCTTTGATTTTTGAAGAATAAAGCTCAACAGGGATGCCTTGTTTTTCAAACTCGGTAACTCTGGTTGATAAAGCATCACTTACACTATTTATCCAAAAATCATGGTCTATATTTTCTTCAACATAACGAAGAATATGTTCTATTCGAGAGCCTTCATAAGCGTTGATATATTGATAAAAGAAAAAAGCACCAACACCAAGAATTATGTAAAATATCGTTACACAAAGTAGTATTTTACCAATAAAAGTACAAAATATCTTTTTTAATCCTTTAATCATCTAATCCTCTTACTAAAAACCCGGTAGGAATTGCTCGTGTTGTAGTATAATGAGCGTCTCTGATAACTCTTTCACCGTAATAAATCATTTGAGCTGAAGACCCGCCGTCAAGATTATATGCGTTAACTGCATCAAAACTCAGCATAACCTCAATTAAATCATCATAAGTTGCTCCAATACTATCAATTTGCCTACCTTCAACAACCAGCATCAATATCGCGCCATCCGAACGTTGCCCTATAGCTGTGCGCGGATTTAATCCACTTCGCCCGAGTGCATTATTGTTTACAACTCCATTTGATATTAAGGTCGGCCCAAAAGCTACCGAATATTTAATGTTTTTTTGTGTTGCTTCTGTAGGTGTCATAAAGCCGACATGAAGTATTCCATCAGCATCTATTCCAACAATATCAGTACGTCCGGAGTTTGCACCCCATCTTAAAACACCTTCATCAAAAACAAATCCTGTTGGAGTTCCACCGGGACCGTGACCGCCGGGGTCATAAAAACCACCACCATTTATACCGGCGACAGCTTCGGCATTTGCAACCATATCTGTTAATTTTACCCCGTTACCACCAAAGCTTGGTGGAGAACCTAAAAATATACGAGTCGGGTCATGTATTATGAGCATAAAACCTTTATACCCGTTTCTAAACACTTCAACAAGCTCCAGACCATCACAATCAAGATCTTCATCTTCATTAAAATGAGTTATATTGTCATCAATATGTGTAAGACCCAGTATTTCAGAACGATTAGGTCTTTGAGGATTTATCGTAATCATTGATGTATCTGTTGTATCTGTTAGTGTGTTATCATCTTCGGAAAAAGATAATATATTATCAATCTCTGCTTGTGATAAATATATGTTGGCTAACCAGCCAATTGCGCTTGTTTCATTAACACTCATAACAAATAAACGTTGAGCTGTTGGAGACGGGCCTCTTGCAAGAATCCACATAATCACAAGAAGTGTTGACACAAGTAAAAAAATGATAGTAAAAATAACTGTTAAAGCTCTTAATACTAAACGTTTTATACTTTTTTGTTGCTTTACAACTACTTTTTTCACCAAGTATTCTCCATTAAGCACCCACCAATAATATCATCACCAACTAATGAACGAACAAGACCAAAGTTAAAACCTGTCGGTCCGGTTTTTGGAACTCTAAGTCCAATTCCTTGCTGACTTAAATGCTTTGAAAATCCTATTTCTGCCATTTCAAGTGCAGTTAGACCATCAAAGAAATTAAGAGGTATATTCCAATCCATTGTTACAATATTTTCAGGATAAAGATGTAAATATAATTTTGGAGTATCCCAAATACCGTATAATTCGTATGAACTTACATGAAAATCACTCTCACCTGCTTTTTCGACAGCTTCTCTTAGAGCGTGTGCATTTAATATATGTGTACCATGACCATACTCACCGCGTAAATCATGCCCAACAGCAACAAGTGGCTTAAAACGTCTGAGTTGCTCAACCTGGAAATTCACAAAATTATTCATACCATAAATATCTCGTGCAGCTTGTAGCGATCCGACATAACGGTCTCGAAAATCACTTATCACAGGATAATGCCTTACACCTACCGCCCATAAACCATTTAACAGCTCATGCGGTCTAGGTGATTGATTCCAATGACTGTTCATGTAAATAACCTGTACATTTAAGCCAAGCTCACCTGTATAATATGGCAAAATACCAACAAAAAATAAATGTTCATCATCAGCATGTGTTGGAAAAATAGCTATATCTGCTTTTTCGTGTGGAGGCTCCCATATTTGCACCCACTCCGGTGGTATTCCTTCTGTAAATGCATATATTTCACATATTGTAATAGTATCTGTAGAAAATGTGATTTCAAGAAAATTTGACGGATTTGTTAAAGTGATATACTCGTGGATAAATCCATTATAACCAAAACTTTCTACATAATAAACAGTCGATGTATACCACACATCGGGTATTCGACCCCATATAATATAAAGCGAGTGGATTATTTCGTCTGCTTCAATTGTTATTATTGTGTCTCCGTTTAATGAGAGTGAGGTTGCATAATCTCCATCTGTGAGTAGTGACCCGGCTCGTCCGTTTGAGAGAGTAACTGTTATTAAGTCAGTAATGTCATCTGCAATTGGTGTTGGAGTTGGAGCAGGAGTTGGTGTTGGTGTTGGACTTGGTGTTGGAGTTGGGGTTGAGGTTGGCGTCGGTGTCGGCGTAGGTGTTGGAGTGATTATTGGTGTTGCAACAGGTGTATCAGTTACGACAACAAAATCATCAGGTGTATCTTTTTCATCAAACAGGTTTATTAATAAAGTAATAACAATAGTACATATTGTCAGAACTATTGCTATTAAAAATGGTAAAAAAAGCTTAGTAGATTTCATAAAATCATTATAACATAAAACCAACCACTACGTAATAACGTAAATGTTTAGCTTAACACGCTCTTCCATTTTGCACAATTTTCTGCTATAATACTCATTATGAAAAAGGTAATAAAGCGAGCAAAAAAGAACAAAAATCAACAAAAATCCAAGAGCGTAATAAGCAAAACATTTGCTATACTGCTTCTTGTGGTTGTTGTTATTGTTTCTGCTTTATTTATTTTTATATTTAGAGAAAATGAAGCTCCTGAAGATTATATCGCTGTCATTGATACACCAACATCAGCACCTACACCAACCCCCACGCCAACTCCTACGCCGACCCCAACTCCCACACCAACCCCGATACCCACACCAACTCCAATACCGGAACCCGAGCCTGAGTTTTTTGTTGTTGCTATGATGGGAGATTGTACTTTTACCTCAAGTCACAGAACCAGACGAAATGCAGGTTCTTTTCAGAATGTTGTAGGTGATGATTTTGCCTATCCGTTTAGTAAGGTTAAGCATTTATACGAGGACGCTGATTTTGTCATTGTTAATCTTGAGTCTGCTATGTCCGACCATGATGTTCCAAACGACAAGATGTTCACTTTTAACGCTAATCCAAAGTACGTTAATGTGCTGCATGAGGGTGGTGTGCATTTTGTAACACTGGGAAATAATCATGTCATGGATTATGGAAGAATCGGCTATGAGGCGACAAAAGAGTGGCTTACAGAAAATAATATTGGTTTTGCTCCTCATAACGGGTGGAGTTTATTTACAACAGAACGTGGACTCACAATAGGCGTTTACTCACATAGCTTCCCAAATGTGGGAAACATCACACAAATTGCTGCGAAAATCCCTGAAATGAAAAATCAAGGTGCAGAGTTAATTATTATGTCATTCCATTGGGGGGTTGAGGGGTCATATCGTACGACTGCTAACCAAAGACAAATCGGGCGAGCTATGATTGATGCAGGTGCGCATATTATCATGGGTCACCATCCGCATACTATACAAGAGGTCGAGGAATATAACGGTGGTGTTATTCATTATAGTCTTGCTAATTGGAGCTTTGGCGGAAATGTTAATCCTAGTGATAAAGACTCTTATATTGGTATGGTTACTGTAAAACGTGATCTTGATGGTACAATTTCTATCGCGGGAATTGAGAATATTCCGGCTTCTGTAAGCGGGTTATCAAATCGTAACGATTTTAGACCTGTGCCAATGGAAGTTGGTTCAACAGAATATTTAAGAGTACGAAGCAAGCTTGACGGTACTTTTACCGGTCCTGATTTAGTCGTAAATTATGATCAGTTTCGGACAGCTTCACCTGAAAATCCGGGCGATATAGATGAACCACCACCCGATATTCCACCGGATGTGATAATTGACCCGCCTGCTGATGTAACACCTGATGTTCCTCCGGACATTTCAACTGACATACCACCGGACATACCATCTGATCCACCATCAGATGATGATTAACATAGGAGAAATTGTGAAAACCAAGCGTTTAACAAAATTAATAATATGCTTCTTATTGTTAGTTGTTTTTCTCATACCACAAATTGAAATAACATCACTGGCGACTTATGTTGATGATAAGAGAATTACATCAGAAGGAGCAATAGTTATTGACTTTGAATCAGGTATGGAATTATTCGAATACAATGCTGATGTTCGCCGCGTACCATCGAGTATGGCTAAGATGATGACGGTTTATCTTGTGTATGAAGCTATAGCAGAAGGGAAAATCAACTTTAGCACTGTAGTTCCGATAAGTGCAACTGTTGCAGGGTTTTCTCAAAGAGGAGACGTGTCAAATGTAAAGCTCTATCAATCCGAAACATACACAGTTGACGATTTGCTCAATATTGCTATTATCAGCTCTGCGAGCGGAGCTTGTACAGCTTTAGGAGAACTGGTAGCCGGAACAGCACAAAGATTTCATCAAATGATGAACGACAAAGCAGAGGAATGGGGCATCGATGCGTTTTTCTCTAACGCTTATGGAGGTACTGAAAATACACAGCTAACACCAAGAGCAATGGCTACTCTTGTACGAAACACACTACTTGATTACCCGGAGGTTCTCGAAAAAACGTCCTTGTCAACTGTACGTTTCCAAGGTCGTACATTATGGAATACAAACAGGCTTTTAGGTGTTTATGATGGAATTGATGGATTTAAAACAGGCACCAGCCCTATTGCCGGAGAGAACTTTTCAGGCACTGCAGAACGTGACGGTATAAGGATTATATCAATCACAATGGGTTCTAATTACGACCAACGTTATAATGACACGGTTATATTACTAGATTACGGATTTGCAAAATTGGAAGAGCAACGGATTGAAGAAAATAGGATAACGCATGTTAATGTAGATCTTAGTGATGATGAAACAGATTATTTAATTGATTTATTGCCGATTGATGACCCGCAGATAACTCCACCAGCTGAAATACCCGATGATAACACATTTGATATTATTGAGATGGCAAAAGCATCTATGGAAGAATCAAATACTTTTTTACCAATCATTGTTGCAGAAGATGATACTGATCCATTAGTAACATCAATGCTTTTAATTGGGTGTGTTGCATCTGTAATTGGAATGATAATCGTTGTTTTTATCATATTTAAGAAAAAACGTCTGAACTCGGTGAAATAGTATGCAAGTGGTGATACCCAAAGTTGCAGATTTCTCTTAAATACTGTATAATTCTTCACATGGAACAGTTACAGTCAAAAACAAGTACAAAACTGCAAAAAATCAGACGTGTAATAGGTAAGTTTTTTACCATATTGCTTCTTGTTGTAGTTGTTACTGCTATTGCTTTGTTAGCAGGTATGTGGGCACTTGCAAAAGGCCCGTCACCAACAGCTCAGCGGTTATTTGTAATGACAGTGACAGAAACCAGTGCATTAAAGTGGCTTGCGAATATTTATTTATCACAAGCAGAAATTGACTATATAAGAGATTTTTCTGAAAATGACGGAGGTTTTGAGGAAGCAACAGATACATCCTTGATAATAATAAATCCGCAAAGACCTGACCGTAATCTGATTCTTGGTCTATCTGATGATGACAGCAGTATTCAAGACCTTGTACATACCCAAGATGACGAGTATGAAGACATGGAGCTTCATGAAGTTTTTAGAAACGGATATAAAGGATATATGATTGTTGTCCGTGACCCAACTCGTGTGTTTTTGGGAACACCAAGAAGTTTTGGTGGATACGGACGGAAGCTTGTTGATATGATTAATGATACAGGAGCAGTAGCAGGTATAAACGGCGGAGGGTTTGATGACCCGGGTGGAGTTGGCGGTGGTGGTACACCTGATGGGTTTGTATTTGATAAAGGCGAGTTGCGGTGGGGTGCCGGTTCAGGTCGTGTTGATGTAGCAGCGATTGATGAGGATGGTATTTTACACGTTGGTTTTATGACCCCGGCAGAAGCAAGAGGAAAAAACATCAGATACTCAGCGGCTTTTGGACCAACATTAATATCTAATGGTGTAGTTAACAATAATGCTCTCAGACGAAGTGGATTAAACCCTCGCACAGCTATAGGTCAACGAGCAGATGGTGCAATGTTACTTTTAGTTATAGAAGGCAGGCAAATTGATAGTTTAGGAGCTTCATTGGATGATATTATTGAGGTTATGCTGGACTTTGATGCAGTAAATGCATATAACCTTGATGGAGGTTCGTCTACACTAATGTACTATTATGGTGAAGAAATCAACAGAAGCGCATCTATTGCAGGGCCGAGAAATTTACCAACAGCATTTTTAGTACGGGATTTAGACAGTGAAAGAAATTAAAAAAACAAAAAGATTCAATATGACATTTTTTAGAAAGATTTTGCTTTCTTTTATTATAATGTTGATTTTTGTCTGCATTGGAACATTTATTTTATATGAATATCTGGATGCGTTCGAAGAGTCACGAATTGAACATCTGCTGCATTACATGGAAGAAAATGTTGATTATGATTTTTGGATGGAACAAGCAGCAGTTGCATTATTACCAAAAACTACACAATTTGAAAATGGCGGTGTTATACCGCAAGAGCTTTATGCTTCAAGAATTAAAGATGTTGAATACAACTATCGGTTAAAAACTGATGAAACAACCGATGAAGCTCCTGTTTATATTATACGTGCAGGTTCAAGAGATATTGGGTTAGCACGTTTTACACCAACTGTTGATATAGGTTTTGGCTTTAATATATGGGAAGTAAACACAAAAGAGTTTTTTGAATCATTTGTAGACGGTTTATGCAGAAACATCACAATTACCGCTTCGGTCAACGCTTATGTAGAACTAAATGGTGTACCTATCACTGAGGAGTATCGTATTGAGTGTGACTATGAGTATGGCGCAACATATCAAGTAAACAATATTTATGGTGAAGCTTTTGTCAGCGTTTTAGAGTATAATGGCGAGTATACAGAACCTTTGTTTGCAGATGGTAGTGAGTTTTTGTTCCCAATAACAAGACCGTTTGTCAGAGAATATACAATTAAAGCTGAAAACAGCATAACAGTATTAATAAATGATGAACCGTTATCAAGCGTAAGTATTATAGACAGGCAAATACCACAAGCACTTGAGGGTTTTGTTGAATTAGATGAGTCACCTGTACTTTTTTATACATATAATGTAAAATTAGATGAGCTTTATCTTGAGCCGATTGTGAAAGCAGTTAACTCACAGGGAGTTATTATGTCTCCGGAAATAATGGATAATGGTTTAATGTTTTATGTAGAACCATTCTGCGAAGACTTAAAAATACTGCACAAGGATAATGCCGAGCGTTTTATCCGCTCATTTATAAGTTATACTGCTCTGGGTGAAGGTGAATTATTTGGCATGAGCAGGAGCAGCGATTTATATAGACGTACAGTATTTGCAAGATCAAACGACCGTTCCTGGCAACCAACACCTGTTAACATAACAGATATGGAAATCACCAACTTTAAGGCGTATGGAGATGAGTTTTTTTCCTGTGAAATATCTTATGAAGCAACAAACAGAACTATATACGAGGTTCGCGAATTAAAAATAAAATATGAAGTTTTGTACAGATTCTCCGGTACAAGCTGGCAAGTCATTAGTATGAGAATTATTTAGCAATACCGGGAGAGTTTAGAAAGGTAAATCTGTGAAAAGCCGTATAGAAAAAATATCTATCATAATACCTTCACTAAATCCGTCAGAAAGATTGGTTAAAACAATTACTGATTTAATAAATGACGGAGCTACTGATATTATTGTTGTTGATGATGGTAGTAATGAGGAAACAAAAAAACAATTTGACATAATCAGAAGTTTTCCCGAGTGTACAGTTTTAGTTCACCCTGAAAATTCCGGTAAAGGTAAAGCTCTAAAAACCGCTTTTAAGTATTTTATGGAAAACCGCACTGATAAACTCGGCGTTGTCACTGCTGACTCCGACGGTCAGCACAAAAGCAAGGATATCATCCGCTGTGCAAAGATTCTGACAAGTGTTGAAAACTCTATGGTTTTAGGAGTGCGGGATTTTAAAAACGGAATCGTTCCTAAGCGTAATTCTTTCGGGAATAGAGTTACAGCCGGAGCGTTTAAAATTCTTTATGGTATAAACATTAGAGATACACAAACCGGTCTACGTGGTATTCGCTCTGAGAATATACCGTTGATGCTAGAAATACGTGGAAACCGTTTTGAATACGAAACAAACATGCTTATTGAAGCAGAGCAACAAGGCATAAAGTTTGTTGAAGTAGAAATAGAAACGGTCTACGAGGAAGGCTCTAATGAACGTTCACATTATAGACCGTTTGCTGATACATTTGCTATTTTTTCGAGAATCTTCATTTACTCTATAGGTGGAGTTGCATCGTTTGGAATTGATATTGGTGTTTTTTGGTTGATTCTTTCACAATTTCCAAACAGTTTTGGAGCTGTTGGAATTTTCACTTGTACAGCAATCGCCCGCGCTATATCATCATTTTTTAACTTTAGTTACAACAGATGGATAGTATTTCGCAGAAAGAATAACTACACAGGTAGTTTGCTTCGTTATTACTCATTAGTAGTTGTGCAAATGTTAATATCTGCAACACTTGTGTGGTTTCTCTCCCGATATGTACATCAGCTTGGTTTTGTAACCTTCCAAAAGGTTATTGTTGATACTATCTTGTTCTGTATAAGCTATCATATACAACAAAAATGGGTGTTTAAAGCTAACGTATTTAAGCACACAGACAAAAACTAAACGTTTTTTACCCACAAACCATGTAAGTTACAATATGCATATACTGCAACCGGTTTATCATCGGCAAAGCAGAACATAGCTTTTGGTTCTGAACCGATTTTTAAGCACTTTCTTTGTCCACCATGTTCTGATGCAACATAGATAAAGCTAATATGGTGTGCTTCCTCCATCGGGTGTGGAACACTTCCGACTTGCACATTCATAACACTTCCTGTTACTTCAAATTCCGGGATGTGTTTTTCTGTGCTGGCTTCAACTGTATTTGGGATTAATTGTGTCATTTTAGCACCACAGCATACTATGGGGTTTCCTTTGTCTTCAATAAGTCCAACCATGTTTCCGCAGAGTTCGCATCTAAAAAACTTGTGTTTACAATCCATGATAATAACTCCTTTAATATTTATTTTATTAATGTTAATCAGCTTGCTAATTATGCCATTTTATAAGGTATTTTGTCAAGGTCAGAACTTGTTATATTCCTTGATTAGTTCCAGTGAGATTTTATCATTTTTTATTTCGTTTAATATTTTTATTGTGTTGTTTTTCATAATGTTAAACAAAAACTTGCCATGTTCTTTTGCGGACTCTGTTGGGTCGCCTGAAAAATGATGAGGAAACTTAGCATACCAGTTAAATCCGGTGAAAACCTCAAGGTCTTCAATTACTTTTAACCTTTCAAGACTTTGGCTTTCTGATACTTTTACAACACTCATATCAACTAAATCAGGGCGTAGGTACATAAGTAACGCAGTTTCCGAAAGTCCGGCATGCTCACCTAAATCTTCAACACCTGATTTTTTTCGTACACTATCCCATTGTTCATCAGTTAAATTATGAACAAAACTGGTATAAACAGCGTAATTGCGGTTTATTCCCGGAAACTGCTGTGCGAAAAACGGCAAGAAATGTTCGTTTCCACCATGACCGTTTAGGATATAGATTTTCTTAAAACCATTACGGTGTATTTCGTCGCAAATCTCAAGAAGCGCTTCCATTATCAGCTTGTGAGAAGCGGCAATTGTGCCTTTTACATGTTTTGCTTCTGCTATCTGTCCAAGAAAATAATACGGAAATACCACAGCAGAAGAAACTTTTGCTGCTGCTTTGGCGGTTTCTGTGACAATGTACATGTCTGTACCCAACGGTAGATGATCACCGTGTTTTTCCAGCACTCCTATGGGGAGTATGCAGGTGTAGTCACTTTCCTTAACGCATTTGTCAAAATCCTTAGTTGATAGTTCTTCCCAATTCATGATATTCTCTCCTTTTGTTTTTATTTTGTTTTTCTAATCTAATTCATATACACCGGTGTATAGCTCATAATATTTGCCTTTTTCTTTTAAAAGCTCGTCGTGACTGCCACGCTCTATTATTCGTCCGTGCTCCATAACCATTATAACATCAGCATTTCTAACTGTCGATAAACGGTGAGCTATAACAAAAACTGTTCGTCCATGCATTAGTGCATCCATACCTTTTTGCACAATGGTCTCTGTGCGTGTATCAATTGAAGATGTTGCTTCGTCGAGTATCATAACGGGCGGGTCGGCAACTGCTGCCCGGGCAATTGATATTAGCTGTAACTGACCCTGTGATAAGCTGCTGCCGTCACCATCGAGAACAGTTTGATAACCGTCAGGAAGCATACAAATAAATCCATCTGCATTTACAAGCTTTGCGGCTTTGATACATTCTTCATCTGTAGCATCCAGTTTGCCATAACGAATGTTGTCCATAACCGTTCCGGTAAACAAGTTCACATCTTGAAGTACAATACCCAGAGATTTACGCAAGTCAGATTTGATAATATCATTAATATTTTTACTATCGTATGTGATTTTACCGTCTGCTATATCATAAAACCTGTTGATTAGATTGGTAATTGTAGTTTTGCCTGCACCGGTTGCACCAACCAGAGCAACTTTTTGCCCCGGTTTTGCGTAGAGAGAAATGTCGTGCAAAACTATTGTTTCTTCGTTATACCCAAAATCTACACCATCAAATCTTATATCCCCTTCAATCACAGAGTTTACCAGAGAAATAGTACCTTCGTCCTGCTCCGGTTTTTCATCAAGCAGTTCAAAAATCCTTGATGCTCCGGCAAGTGCCATAACAACAGAGTTAAACTGCATAGATATCATTCCGATTGGGTTTACAAAACTGCGTGAAAGTGTAAGAAATGAGATGATTGTTCCCACAGTCATTACGTTCCAACCGGTGAGACTTAGATTAGACACACCAATAATTCCTAAAAGCCCACCAACTATTGCAAGTAAAACATAGAGCAAAAATCCGAGATTGTTCACAACAGGCATGGTGATATTGCCATATTTGTTTGCTTCTGATGCTGCTTTGTATAACACATCGTTTTTACTGTCAAACTCTGTGCCAACCTTGTCTTCTCTACAAAAAACCTTGACTACTTTTTGACCGTTTATAATCTCCTCGATATAACCGTTAACATCACCTATTGCTGTCTGTTGGTGCATAAAGTATTTTCCGCTTCTACTAACCAACAGTTTTGCAACAGCCAGAAGTAGTACAGTATAAAAACATACGAAAATCGCAAGCCAAATGCTTAGGTATAACATAGCTGAAAAAGCTGCAACAACAGTAAACACTGAAGAAACCATCTGCGGGAAGCTCATTGAGATAGCTTGCCTTAATGTGTCAGTATCGTTTGTAAAATGACTCATTACATCGCCGTGATTATTTGCATCAAAATATTTGACCGGTAAGGTTTGCATGTGCTTAAACATTGTATCGCGAATCTTTTTAAGTGTACCTTGACCAACAACCACCATTATTCGGCTAAATAGTAGTGTCGCAGTTATCCCCATCAGATAAATAAAAGCAACAACAAGAATAACTTGCAGTATACCGCTGTATGAGGGGTTTTCAACTCCGATGAGCGGCATAATATGGTCATCAATTAAGATTTGCAGGAAAATTGCCGAACCTGCACCTGCTGCAGAGCTAACCAGTATACAAAACAGCACAAAAATCAGATGCACCTTGTATTCGGACATAGTTTTTATAAGACGCTTAAAAGTGCCTTTTTTGAATGTGGGTTTTGCTCTTTTTCCTCCGGCAGTGCTACCCACAATATGCCTTCCTCTAAATCCACCTGCTCCGCTCATAAGCCAAGTCCTCTATCTTGGGATTCATATACTTCCTTGTAGATTTCGCATGTTTTAATTAATTCATCATGTTTACCTGTTGATACAATGCAGCCATCATCCATAACAACAATTTTATCTGCATTTTTGATAGATAAAATACGTTGTGCGATAATGATAACCGTCACATCGGGTATACCTGTGTTAAACTCCTCACGAATCATATTTTCTGTCTTAGTGTCAACAGCACTTGTGGAATCGTCGAGAATTAAGATTTTTGGTTTTTTGAGTAATGCTCTTGCTATACAAAGCCTTTGCCGTTGACCTCCCGAGACATTAACCCCACCCTGTTCGATTTTTGTATCATATTTATCAGGAAAGTCTTGTATAAAACTATCCGCATGAGCAAGCTTACATGCGATTATTAAGTCTTCATCTGTAGCATCTTCGTTACCCCACCGTAGGTTTTCTTTAATTGTGCCTGAGAATAATGTATTTTTTTGAAGTACCATTGCTACATTATTACGCAGTGTCTCAAGGTCATAGTCTTTTACATTTGTTCCACCAACCTTAACACTACCGCTTAAAACATCATATAGTCTTGGTATAAGCTGTACAATGCTGGATTTTGATGACCCAGTACCACCAATGATACCAACAGTTTTGCCACTTTCGATATGTAGGTTGATATTATCCAAAACAGGTTTTCCACCTTTGTCACTATAAGAAAAAGTGACATTTTCAAAATCTATTGACCCATTCGGTAAATCGTAAACAGGGTTATCTCCATTTACGAGATTGCTTTTTTCGTCCAAAATCTCAACTATTCGCTCTGCGGATGCTCTCGAAATAATAATCATTACAAATACCATAGAGAGCATCATAAGGCTCATTAAAATCATCATAGTATAAGTTATTAAGCTGGCTAATTCTCCGGTTGTTAAACCAAGACCGGGTGTGTTACCGCTTGCGATTATAGATTGCGCACCAAACCATGCAAGCAGAAGCATACATGCATATAAACAAAACTGCATGAGTGGCATGTTAAATGCAATTCGTTTCTCCGCTTTACTAAAGTCATCAAAAATAGATTTTGATACCTCTTCAAACTTTTCAATCTCATGGTCTTCACGTACAAACGACTTTACAACCCGTATTCCATGCAAATTTTCCTGCACAACACGGTTAAGCTTGTCATACGACTTAAATATCTTCTTAAATAACGGATGAACATGTGAAATTATTAACCACAGTCCAAGACCTAGCACAGGAATAACTGACAAGAAAACCAGTGACAACTGTGCATTTATACGAA
Source organism: Oscillospiraceae bacterium (assembly GCA_031281195.1). Taxonomy (GTDB): domain Bacteria; phylum Bacillota; class Clostridia; order Oscillospirales; family Oscillospiraceae; genus WRMH01. Next base: position 6,193 of record JAITFS010000112.1, on the reverse strand, counting down.
ATGCAAAAATAAGTGCAAAAACCATCATAACAGGAGCACGTACACCCATTCGTATAATCATTTGAAATGCGTTTTGTACATTTGTTACGTCGGTTGTAAGTCTGGTGATGATACTTGCAGTCGAAAACTTATCAATGTTTGAGAACGAAAAGCTCTGTACATTATAAAAAATATCATGCCGTAAGTTTTTTGCAAATCCGGTTGATGCAACAGCCGCACCTCGCCCTGCTAATATACCTAAAAATAAAGATGCACCTGCACATAAAACTAAAGCAGCACCAATCCACATTACTGCTGTCATATCATTTTTACTTATCCCATTGTCAATTAAGACTGCCATCAGAGTTGGAATGGTTATTTCCAAAATTGTTTCGACAGTCACCAAAATAGGTGTTGTTATTGTATTTTTCTTATAATCACGCACACTGCGTAAAAGTTTTTTAACCATGTGAAGAATTATAACATAAATCTACAAACAACTATAAACAAATCTTAAAATATTTCGATAATATATGTGATACATAATTTGATACTGTAATTTCTATGTTTGTTAAAAGGAATTAACCGAACAATTTGCAGTGACATTCGCAGGATTTTATGTTGATAAAATAGCAAGGATGTGAGATACTACGATGTTGTGAGGTATTCTTAATGAGTACAGTAAATAATATAAGTAACATAAACAATACACAGTACACTCCACAAACAGTTGCGACTGCCGAAGCAACTAACAATGGGGAGTTTTCGTCTGTGTTATCAAATGCACTTAGAGATATAACCACTTCTAATGTTATGAACACAGGAAATTTGACGGGATCAGGCTTTAGCGGTATGCCAAACTCTTTTTTACCAATACAAACGCATACACAATCACTTGAAAATGCGATATTAAGTGCTAGTGAATCAGGCACAAGCAGCGATATTATGGCAGCTCTTATGATGTTAATGATGATGATGCAATCCGGTGGCGAGGGTGGCGATATGAGCCCGATGATGCAAGTTATGTCAGCACTTATTGCTAACATGCAAGGCTCTGATGCACTACGTAACAACTTTTTATATAACTCGGGTGGAGAACCGTTTGTGCTGGACACAATAGATAGAGTGGTCTTTAACAGACCTATAGAGGATATTGAATTAAGCGGAACAAATGAGGCAATTCTACCACTTCAATGGTGGAGACCAACCACACCGGCAATTTCAAGCGACCCGACCTTCAGAAGTGCGGAGCTTTATCGTGCTGTGCTTGACCAGTTTAATGTTGAAACAGCAGAGCGTTACCGTCCCGGTCGTGAAGGTCACACATATTGTAATATATTCGTTTGGGATGCTTCAAGAGCAATGGGTGCAGAGGTTCCATACTACACCGACCCGGCAACCGGAAATATCCGCTCATACCCCGATACTCAGGGTGCAAACTTTAACGGAGCAATCGCAATGTGTAAATGGCTTGAAACGCATGGTGCAAGATACGGTTGGGTGCAGGTTGATGCAGCAACCGCGCAAATGCACGCAAATATGGGTAAACCTGCTGTTACCTCATCGGGAAGTATTGGGCATGTGCAGATGATTGCACCTTCTCAAGATGGTTTGTATGACCCGTCAAGAGGTGTAGCTATCACACAAGCAGGTGGGAAAAACTTTAATTATACATATATCACAAGCACTTATGGATTACAAAGATTAAACAGCGGAGAAATAAAACACTGGATACATCCGTAGAGAAATTATTAATTACAAAAAAGTGAAACATATTAGGGAGAGTGCAAATGGTGACCTTGTTTGAATCATATAAGATTCTTGGTGTCAAAGTCGGCGCCGGACTTACTGATGTTACTACTTCCTACAAGCAGCTTTGCAGAGAACATCACCCCGACATTAGCGATGACCCCGAAGCCGAAGAATTGATGAAGCAAATAAATATTGCTTATACAATACTCAGAGAAAAGTTCAAACGGGAAGCTGCTATAAAAAACAGACAATTTTCCACACGCCAACCTAGAAGATACCCAAATACAGCATCACACACACCTCCATATACTCCACCGCAACAAACGCAGACAAAAAAAGCTGAGCCTAACACAAATCAGCACCATCAAACAACTCAGGCACACTGGCAAAAAGCCGCCGAACGCACAGCAATGAGCGCAGAGGCGGAGGTTGATGCAAGGACGGTGCTACATGATTATTTCCAGGCGTTAAATGCGTATGACTTCAAAAAAGCTTATGAATGTTTAAGCACACATGATAAAAAACATATCACCCTTGAAGGTTTTATCGCATGGCGTGAGTCCGTATCTCGTTTGCATCCACTCAGAGAGTTTAGGATAGCAGGTGGTTCATCTGTTGCAGTTATAACATGGGGCGATAACAGAACATTTCAAACAAGAAAGTTTCGTGTAGAAATAACTGAGGGAGATTATTCCGACAGTACAACACAATCAGAAGGTATTGATAAGCTCGTTATAAATGAGAGTGGTAAATGGGGAGTATTTCTTGGATATAAAGAAATAAACGAGTTGACACGCACATTTGACAATCGTTTTGAAACAAAAAAGAAAAAAGATTTAGAAAAACGCGGTGAAGAATACATTGCAGGTTTTCATACCGAGTACGATATGTTAAACTTAAGTGGTATGAAAAAAGCGGTTCAAAAGGAGCTTTACAGACAGCGTCGTTATGGCGGTTCAATGACCTTTACGGTTATCGAGGTCAAACGTAGTGGTGACAATAGCACAGGGCAACCCGAGCTTCTCAGAAGTGCCGCAAAAACTATAAATAGCTCTCTACGTGAAATCGATATTTCAGCTTATGCAGGTGATGGTGTTTTTGCAGTCTTATTTGTAGAAATGGGTAGAAAAAATGCAGAAAATATCATAAGCAGATTAGTTGATACAATTCGTAAAAATGCCGGGTCGGGACTTGGTGAAAACGCTGTTATAGAGTATTATTATGAGTCTTGGTCTGACAATAGTTATGCCGATATGGAAAATATAAATTCTAACTTAAGCAAGTTTGGCAAAAAAATGTGAAATTATCTTAATAAAAGTATTAAGTTACAAGTAGAAACTTCCGATATTATATACAGAGTAGTCTATGTCTGTCATGGAGGACTGACAGTAAAATTATTTACAAAAGGATTTGAGGTGTATTATTTATGGTTAACCCAATGATGAGATCGTCACCGACCCGCCTAATGGGTCTGCAATCAGGAATGGATACGGAATCTATTATTCAGGCAACACTCCGTATGCATCAATTTAGAATTGACAATCAACTACGCAACAGAAGGCTTATTGAGTGGAGACAGCAAACACACAATGGCATTAGAGATGAGATTCAAAGCCTACGTCAGACATATCTGTCAAACTTAGGTTCAAAAACAATGATGAACCGTAATACGTTTAATGCCACTTCTGCAACTGTAACAGGTAAAAATGCAGCGGCGGTTTCTGTCCGTACAATTACCGGTGCAAACCCCGGTTCAATCAGAATAAACCAAGTCGTCAGCCTGGCAAGTGGTGCAAATGTAACATCTGCAAACAGAATATCTGCAAATGGTCAAGGATTTTCCACAAATACCAGACTTGATGATATGCGCTTAGCAGGAAGTCAAATAGATTGGAATCAAGTAGGTACTAACGCAGATGGTAAAGATATTGATGGTACTGAACGTTACGCAGCAGTTGGTGACAGTCTAGTAACTGAAACAGCTGTTCGTAATGCTGCGTGGAACGATGCTACAACGACCGTAAGCATTGGCGGAGTTTCGGATATAACCATCGGCAAAAGAGATGATGAGGGATATTATACTTTCACAACCGGTGAAGGTGCAAATAGAGTATCCGGTAGATTTAAATTTGATGATGAAGGCAAATTAGACCCGCTCACAATCGAGTATAATGCAAATCTGACTACAGACCCTGACGTAGATCCGATGGCAAGGCAGCTCGCTGTTGGTCAAGCACTGGCTGAACTAAACGAAAATGAAGAAAATATCAGATTAGGTAACAACAATCTCAATTACTTCCAAACAGCAACAGTAGCATCTGATGATGGTCTTATCGAAATTAGAAGACGAGACGGCGCTGATGCTCTTGATGTCCAATTTGAAGGTAGAAGCCTCGATTTTTATGCTGAGTCAAACATCACAATTAATGGCAAAGAAATAACAATCAAATCCAACATGACCATTAACCAAATGCTCACTCATGTAAACAAAGAGCTTGAGGGAACCGGTCTAACTATGAAGTACGAAGGCTTCGCTGATAGATTTACTATTGAATCTAATAGTAGAGACGTAGATATTACAGCAAGTGGTGAATTATTAGATGCTTTTGGAATTAGTGCTGACAGAACTGATGCTGCAAATTATAATGCAGGTTCACAAGCAGAGATGATAGTTACCATCAACGGAAAAACCGAAACAATATTCAGCGACACCAACGTATTTAACATGGGTGATGCGATAATTACTGCCAACTTTGTAACAGAAGCAGCAGATGAACCGATAAATGTAACACTCGCTCGTGATGCAAGTAAAGCAGTTGATGCAATTAAAGACTTTATTAACTCCTACAACTCAATCATTAAAAGACTTGAAGGTTTATTAAACGAACGCAAAACCGGAAATGAAGTATCATACAAACCGCTAACTGACGAAGAAAAAAGCGGAATGACTGAGAAACAAATAGAAGAATGGGAAACAATTGCAAAAAAAGGCATTATGAGAGGCGACCAAGGCATACAAAACCTCGTCTCCAGTCTTCGCAGATCATTCTTTGAAACAATCGAAGGTACAGGAATGTCAGCATCTCAACTAGGTCTTACTACCGGCAGTCACTTTGATGGCACCGGCGGTCAGATAATGATAAACGAAGAACGTCTCAGAGCGGCTCTTGAAGAAGACCCCGACAGAGTAGCTGATGTGTTTATAAAAATCGATTCTTCATCAGGTACTGCAAGAGGTGTTGGTCTGTTACATAAAATCGATGGAATAATGCGTGACTATGTAAACACCAGTCAAAGCACCTCGATTAAAAACTTAGAAGAGTCTCTAAAACGCACAAATGAACAAATTGCCAGAATGGAACAAAGAATGTTCGCTGAAGAAGATAAGCTCTACAGACAGTTTGCAGCAATGGAAACTGCACTCGCAAGACTTCAACAGCAGGGCGATTGGTTCGGAGCAATGATGTAAAAATTGCATTATGAATTATGCATTTTATAGAGGGGAATTAACACAATGCAACAGACGGTTATGATTAACACACGTGCACATGATGCATATCGCAGACAAGACGTGCTGACAGCATCACCAATAGAGCTGATAATAATGCTCTATGATGCACTAAAGAAAAATATTGTGCTTGGTAAACGTGGTATAGAAAAAAACGATATACAACAAGCACACAAAAGCTTGATAAAAGCTCAAATGATATTAACAGAGCTTATTAACAGCCTTGATATGAGTTATCAAATATCACAAGAGTTGATGGATTTATACGACTTTGCTCTTAGAAGCATAGCTGATGCTAATATGCACAAGGATACAGAACCGTTAGAACCCGTTGTTGAAATGGTCGAAAGTATCAGAGAAGCGTGGAAAGAAGTGAGTATTGCAAACAAAGGAACACTTCAACTGGGAGAGGAATTAGCGTGAGCAAAAACGAAACTCAAGGAGCAGATAAATTAATAGAGCTTCTTAGTGAGAAATTAGAACTGTTTGAACAGATTTATAAGGCAACAGAAAAACAGAGTAAAATACTTTCTGATGAAGACTATGATATTGAAGCATTTGATAAGCTAATCGACAAAAGACAGGAATTAATTGAAAAAATCAATGGATTGCATCAGAAGCTTGACCCGATGATGCAGTCTTTTGTATCATCACCATCATACAAAAAAGATAGTGAAATTGAAAAATTAAAAGACAAGATACAAAACAAGGTTAAAGAATGTTCAGACCTGAATAATGAAAACATGGAAATTATCAGCGATAAAACAGATAATCAAAAAGATAAGATAGAAAAACAAAGTGCAAAAAGAAAAGGAATAGGCGGATACGCGCAAGCGGTACCAAATACCCCCGAGGTTTTTGATAGGAACGCATAATGAGTATGAGAGTGCAAGGGCAAAAAGCAACAGAATCAGGCGTTGTTCAAGTGCGTGGAACTGAAGCTCGCTCAACAGG
>JAITFS010000247.1 GCA_031281195.1 Oscillospiraceae bacterium | reverse complement strand
TTGCTATGCCATTTTGAAGACTTTTGAATAGAGTTGGCACTGGTTTATTATGCTCCCGTGCCGCTTGATTACGTTCTTGAATGGACAGAAATATTAAATGCCTTAACTTAATGACATTGGGCAGAATGCCGCCCCTACATAACCCTTGACACGTGGAAGACACAACAGTACAATATTAATATGATGTATATTATAAAACAGAGGGGAGCATAACGATATGGCTTATTTTTTTGAAAAACCGTCACATACATTTAGTGAATATTTGTTAGTACCGGGATATACAGATGAAAACTGCACTGCTGAGAGTATTTGCTTAAAAACACCGCTTGTTAAGTACAAACGTGGTGAAGAATCAGAAGTTTCTATCAATATACCGTTAACATCTGCTATTATGCAGTCAGTTTCTGATGATAAAATGGCAGTAGCGCTGGCAAAAGAGGGTGGATTGTCGTTTATATACTGCTCGCAACCGATTGAACAGCAAGCAGCAATGGTAGCAAAAGCCAAATCCTACAAAGCAGGGTTTGTAAATAGCGAGTCAAATCTGAGACCGGAATCAACACTAAAGGATGTGCTTGCACTAAAAGAAAAAAACAGACATTCAACAGTTGCAGTGACCTCAGATGGCACATACAACGGTCGACTTGTAGGAATAGTCACCAGCCGGGATTATCGTATAAGTCGAATGGACGGAACAGAGCTTGTAAAAGACTTTATGACACCGCTAGAAAAACTGGTGACAGCACCGTCAAAAACTACTCTCAAAGAAGCAAATGATATTATATGGGAAAACAAGATAAATTGTCTTCCGATTATTGATGATTATGGAAAGTTAATGTATATGGTATTTCGTAAGGATTACGAATCGCACAAAGCAAATCCATTGGAGCTGCTCGATAAACAAAAGAAATATATTGTTGGTGCAGGTGTTAACTCGCGTGATTACGAGGAAAGAATCCCGGCTTTAGTAGAAGCAGGTGTGGATGTATTATGCATAGACTCATCGGAGGGTTATAGTGAATATCAAAGAAAAACACTTTCGTGGGTGCGTGAGAAATATGGAAACACGGTGAAAATCGGAGCCGGAAACGTGGTTGACGGCGAAGGCTTTAGATTTCTTGCCGACAGTGGAGCGGATTTTATCAAGGTCGGAATCGGTGGCGGCTCAATTTGCATAACCCGTGAGCAAAAGGGTATAGGTCGAGGTCAAGCAACATCAGTTATTGACGTTTCTAAAGCAAGAAATGAATATTTTGAGAAAACAGGTGTGTATATTCCGATTTGTTCTGACGGCGGAATTGTGTATGACTATCATTTTACACTTGCGCTTGCAATGGGTGCAGACTTTTTAATGCTGGGCAGATATTTTGCACGTTTTGATGAAAGCCCAACAGCTCGTGTAAGTATTGGCGGTAGTTATATGAAGGAATATTGGGGTGAAGGTTCGGCACGTGCTCGTAACTGGCAACGCTACGATACAGGTAGTGCAGGTATGCAAGACCTTGCCTTTGAAGAAGGCGTTGACTCTTATGTGCCGTATGCAGGCAATCTTAAAGATAATGTAGCTCTCACATTAGGAAAAATTCGCTCAACAATGATTAATTGTGGAGCGAACTCTATTCCGGAACTACAAAAGAAAGCGAAGTTAACACTTGTTTCTGCAACATCAATCATAGAGGGTGGTGCACACGACGTATTGCTAAAAGAAAATGTTACACCAAAAGGCTTCCAGCAAACTTAAAAGCTCTCCAGCAACTCAAGTATAAAGGGTAAACCGTCGCCTGGGTCAAGATACGAGTAACAACCGCTTGCATCACCATAAAAGCCTTTTTGCACTTCCCTCATGCCAAAGTCTTCACAAGCCTTTACTACATTGTCCATTCCTTTTACGCCAAAGGCAATGTGGTGTATTCCTTCGCCTTTTTCGTTTAAGAAATCACGCCAAACACTGGAGACTTCGTTTGGTTCAATAAGCTCTAACTGCACATTTTCTCCAACAGAAAAGAACGCCATACGACATCTTGCGTCAGGTGTGAGCTTGCCGTGAACGTGTGTTTTTGTGATTGTTGGGTCTCCGGCTTCAATTGTTGGTGGTGGCTCAATGCCAAAAAGTGCTGCTAAACGTGTTTTGGTTTTCTCGATGTCATTAACGACGAGTGCAACCTGCGTTAGTGTGTTTGTTCCTAAAATGCTCATGTCAAACTCCATTCAATTAAATTATTTATTTTTTCGTACTATGTTCATTTGTTGTTTCGAAGTTTATTCTGCAACATCTTGATTTTACAAATAAAACCTGTAGCAGACATTCATAAATCTGAGTCTAAATTGTTAGATTTTGCTTTCTTTTGTTTAAGTTGGATAATATACTTCTTTGCAAGGAACAATCCTGCAATTGCCGCAACACCTATTAGCATATCAAGCATATTTGCGTGATATAGCACGGTCTGCCGTGCAATTGCAAACAGCAAAACGTCAATAATCGTTTCAGGCGTGTGCTTATACAGCATTTTTGTAAACTCGACACCAATAACTAATGCAAACGATGCCGAGAGAATAGAGTCAAAGTCAACAGGCAGGATTATCAGATCGTGCGAAAACATACCAGCTATAAGCTCAATAGTTTTCACAACAATCACACCTAATATTATAAAGGTAAATCCAACCTCAAAATAATAAGTCACCTTATCAAGAACTGTATTAAGCTTACTGTTTTTCATGTGTGGGCTCTCCTTGTGTGCTACCTAAGTATACTATACCTTAAACCTGCTAAGATTGCAAAAAAATTGTGTATAAAAGAGTAGTCTTACTGATTTGATTACAGTGAGATTATTGACTTGGTTTATGTCATGAGGGTGGTTCTCTTGTTACCTATAATACCTGTTGTCGTCATTCAGCGTCAACCTTCTCAAAATGTTTAAACGCCTCTACAACTGTCATCCTATCAGCTTTGTCACAATCACTACTGTCCAGTCGTAGTGTTGGGAAGTAACTATCGTTTGTTCCATCAACATTTAGCAGTGTTTCATCTTTATCTTGAAATTTTGGTTTTTCATATTTATCTTCATAAGTCACATCTCGCGCAACAATTTGCCATTTGTCAAAATCAAACTTTGGCTTTCCGTCAATGACAGATATTCTGCATGAGGTGATGTCTACATTTTTATTTGCTTTACCATCAGAAAAAGTTATTCTTAAGCCTTTGTATCCAGCTTTTCCATAAAACCATTTTTCACAGAGTTCTATTATTTCCTTCTTACAATTTGCCATATCTGAATTTAAGAATTGCCTCTCAATATTTTTGCATTGTACTTTCATCAAAATCAAATATTCCCATATAATCAGCATAATTTTTCATTTTGCATTACCTCTGCAAAAACATAAAAACTCCCATGCTAACATGCCGTTGCACCCTCCTACATGATAACCATGATTATATAGTATAAAACAGCGATATACAAGAACTATGCCTTTAAGTACTTATTTCAAGGCGTGGATTAAAGGAATCTTAAGGCTGGAATTTGATGATGTAGAAGATAATGAATATGTAGATCGTAAAAGATATATACATATAAATGAAGAACAAGCAGAGCAGATAGTCGATTTTGTGTACAAACATTACAATGATATAAAACGTTTTCTTATACACTGCGAAGCGGGAGCAAGTCGTAGTGCTACTGTAGCGGTTGCATTAAGCGAACACTTTGAAAAACACGACAACAACATCTGGAACGATAAAAGATATTTTCCAAATAATCATGTGTACTCGTTGTTAAAAACAGCATTGAAAAAGAAATGTAATACATAAAAACATGATCATTAATAGGTCATGTGAATAACCAGGGGTGAATATAGACTTTGGACTATGATGTTACTGAACGAGAAAATAATTGCATTAATAAGACCAATGCGAATGAAATCGCTGAGTTCGCTCTAACTAATTATGATGAGGTGGAACGTTTTATTATTCACTGTGAGTATGGTCAATCTCGCTCGGCAGGTGTTGCTGCAGCACTTAGCGATTTCTTTGAGAGACACGATAACGGTATATCTGCCGATTCAAGGTACTATCCAAATTGGACGTGCTATAAATATGTAATGAAAGCGTTGAGAAAGAGGCTAAAGAGAAGTGAATAAGTTGTGAATACGAATAATATTAAGTAGTTAACATTTCGTTTTAGTAAACACAATCAATCCATGGTCGTATTCCATATTAAACACCGTACATTTCTAGAAAGGTTTAAGTTAATATAGTCGGGTGTCAAACGGAGAGCAAAGGCTGTAAATCTGCAAAGAACATAGGTTTTGGAATTTCCATTCTGTTTTCAATTAGTTCTTCTACCCATAACTCTAATGCAATTTTAATTTCTCTCATAGCATCTTCTTGAGTTTTGCCATGAGCCATACAACCGTTTAGTTCTGGAATTCTTGCGATATAAATATTATCGTTTTTATCATACTGGATTAATATAGAATACTCCGGCATTAGTTACACCTCCTACAGCTTGTACTTAACAATGATATTTCTTAAATGTTCTACTTGATAGCCTTTTGCTTTATTGCCATCTTTTTGAATATTCACAAACTCTTTTATATCGTTATGGTAATACATGGTATGTGACCCTCTTTGGCGTCTGAACTTAAATCCTAAACCGATAATAAGATTTCGAAAATCAGAATACTTAATATTATTATCTGACTCCCCACTCATTATTGATTCATAGACTTTTTTATTCATAGAAAACCCTAGTTAGTGATAAACGGATTTATTATCTTTAGTGCGTTATCAATAATCTGTCCGTTGCTCATATCTTCTGTGAAAATAAGTTGACAATTACTCTCTAAGGCGGACGCCAGCATCAAACTGTCGAAATAAGAATATTCATATCGTTCTTTTAAAGAAAGGGCATAATTAATAGTAGCTCTGTTTATTATGTGTGTTTCATTACAGACAGATTCTATGTTATCTAGGTGCTCTTTTATTTTTGCAGCACTTAAATTAAATTTCCTAAACCAAACATTACTTAACTCGTTCATTACCTGAGTACTTGTAACGCAATCGTGATTATTAAGAGCTTCACAAGCAGCATTTCGTTTCTGTTCGTCATCTTCTGAGTATAAGTATACGAGTACATTTGTATCGAGAAATGCCTTATCGTTCATTGGCTTCCTCCCTGTTAAAACTCCATCCAACTGTACTCATTGTAGGAGAAAGCAATAGATCGCTTTTGTGAGATACATAAGCATCATTTTTGCTATCACTCATATTTTGTTGTAATAAGATAACTTTAACTCCCGCTGTAATTCTTCTCCTAAATTGTTCGGGAATTGTAATAACACCATTTTCAGGTGTAGTATAAAACTCGTATGCTTGCATAAATACCCCTCCCCAACTGCTGCCTAGGTATACTATACCTTAAACCTGCTAAGATTGCAAAAAATTGTTTAAAAAAGAGTAGTCTTACTGATTTGATTACAGTAAGACTACTTTCGTTGGTTGCAGGGCTGCGTAATATGTTACATTTATGTACATGATTTTGGTACTGTTAAAAGCAGTATAGCTACTTCATTAGTTGCTCTAGTGTCAATCCTGCTTGCTCCAGTACAGAACCCAATGTGCCTTTCGCTATTTCGTAGTGCATTGGCACTATTACTGTTCGCCCATTGCCTTTATATTTTCTGTGACTACCACGTTGTTTGACAAAGCGGAAACCATTCTTTTCCAAACCTTTTATGACCTGCTCTGGTCGCAGTACCGGCGACACTAGAACGCCACCTGCATTGTTGTTACATAAGTTTGTGGGAAAATGACAGGTAACACTTCGTCTTCATAATATAACGAGAGAGCTTCATACAGGTTATCAGTGGCTTCATCCATTGTTTTACCCTGTGAAGCTACACTGTTTTCAAGGCACTTTGCCACGTACCAATCATCTTCTTTTTGAATTGCTACTGTAAAAGATTTGCTCATATATCTGTCCTCCTAATAACAATATTATATCAAACGCATAATGGTCTGACAAGTGTATTGGAACGTGAAGATTAATGCAGCGCAAAAAATTTTTACAATACCCCTTGACAAGCAATCGTACCGATGGTACAATAATCGTACTGACGGTTTTGCAAGGAGGGTGTTATGAGCAAAAAAGAGCGTTTATCGGTGTTCAATCGAAGTAATATTTTAAGCACGGCAAAGCGGTTATTCTTAGAAAAAGGAATTGCCCAAACAACTATGGACGACATCTCGAAAGAAGCCGATTACAGTAAATCAACGGTCTACACTTATTTCAAAAGCAAGGACGAAATCTTAAACCACATCGTTTTGGAACACTTTAAGATTCTCAAGACTGTTATCAGCGAGGCACTCAAAAATGAGCCGGAGTATTCTGATGGATATTTTGCCATCTGCAACGCCTTAGTAGAAGCATACCAGTCTTATCCGTTGTTTTTTGAAAGCATCTTAGACGAAATCAAAGAGCCTGATAACGACGCAGAAACGGTGCTTGTCCAAATCTACAAGGTCGGTGATGAGATAAACGGCATTATCGAAAACTACTTAAACTGCTGTGTCAAAAAAAAGCAAATCAGCCTTGACATCCCGCCGTTGCAAGT
>JAITFS010000234.1 GCA_031281195.1 Oscillospiraceae bacterium | reverse complement strand
ATTAATTATTTCAATGTTTTTATCATCTTTTGCTGATACACAAACATTTTTTAATTCAAGCATATAAACCCTCTGTTTTGATTTGATTTACATTAGGAAGTGATTTCTATTGATTATACTGTTCAAAAAAGAGTATAATCAGTTATGCAAAAATTGTCAAGGAGAATGAGCATTGGTAATACTTGGAATCGACCCGGGGGTAGCTACAGTAGGCTTCGGAATAATAACAGAAACTAACGGTGTTCATAAGCTCCAACGCTATGGAGTTATTACAACACCGTCAAATCAACGACTCTCATACAGATTAAAGCAAATAAATAACGACATGACGGAGCTAATAAAAACCTTTAAACCTGATGCTATCGCAGTAGAGGAGCTGTTTTTTAACACAAATCAAAAAACTGCTGTTGTTGTTTCACATGGACGTGCAGCAATTTTACTGGCAGCTGAAGAAAACGGTATACCAATGTATGAATACACACCATTGCAAGTAAAAAAAGCAATAGCAGGATATGGCAGAGCGACAAAAAAGCAAGTCACTGATATGGTGAAAAGACTACTGGAATTAGAAGTTATACCTAAACCTGATGATGCCGCTGATGCTCTGGCGATTGCAATATGCCACGCTCGTTTCACAAAATCCCGATTAAACCCAAAAAGTGAAAAATCCACGATATAGGAGGCGGAAATCATGTTTTATTACCTTGAAGGTGCAATAACACTTGTCGGTCAAAATCTTGTAGTTGTTGATGTTGGTGGTGTTGGTTATGCTTGTCATACAACATTAAGCACACTCGGACGTTTAGAAAGCGGTAAAAAAGCAAAGCTATATATTTACAACAATATAAAAGAAGATGCTTTTGACCTGTACGGTTTTTATGATCTAAGTGAAAAGCGATGCTTTGAGCAACTACTCAGTGTGTCCGGTGTTGGGCCAAAAGCAGCATTATCAATACTTTCATCAACCTCTCCCGGAACATTGGCACTTGCTATAATTAATGATGATGAATCTGTGCTTACTATGGCAGTAGGTGTAGGGAAAAAATTAGCACAAAGAATAATCTTAGAGCTAAAAGATAAAGTGAGCAAGGAAATGCCCGCATTAAAAGCGGCAGGATATACTCCACCTGTTGACCGAGAGGGTGAACACGGTGGAAAACAAAGAGATGCCGCAGCGGCTCTCACAGTCTTGGGCTTTACGCAAACCGAAATAACAACCGCCATGCGACAGTTGGATATAACAGCACTAACAGTAGAAGAAATCATCAAAGAAGTATTAAGAAGCAGTGCAAGGTAGGATTATATCTCGCCGTTTTTTACTTCTTCGATAATATCGTCGATATTGTATATATCAGGAATGTCCTGATGGTCTTGGCGGTATTTTTCATAAGCTTTTTTATCGCGGTTATATACTGCTTTAGTAACAACTTTTTTTCCGCGTTTTATGAAAAACATTATAAGGATTACAAAATAAATAATCGCACAAACAACCGGACATACTAACAGTACAAAGGATATAACTAAAAGCAAGGTTACCCAGTCCTCAGCAAAACGAGCGGCATTCTCCCAATATGGATAAACTATCGCCTGCTCTCTCATGCTACGCTCGCCAAAATTTCTGATAATGCTAAAGTAATTGCTTATTACAAAGCGGTTACTGTTTTCTATAATATCAACACCCGAGCTACCAACCGCAGCGGTAAGTGCGTTTAATGCAAATCCGGTTATCGGGTCTGGCATTACTATTTCATAACTATTTATTCTGACTTTTCTCTCTGTCAGAGCTTCATACGCTTCAATTTGCATATATAAGGCAGCTATACCATCATGTGCGCGAGAGTTTGCAAAATCAGACTCTCGTGATATTACACCGGCAACAATAAAAGGTTTATTGTTTATCATAACTTCAAGACCTGCCAGATGAACAGCACCAAAAAGCCGCCATGCAAGATCCTCATCAAGCAAAATCTTGTCTTTCATAATATCGTTAGGATTTAGGTAACTACCACTTCTAAGGTGTAGCGGATGAAACAAGAAAAAGTCGCCACCCACTGCTATTACAGGAGCAGTAACAGGGTCGCCCCTTTCGCCTAACACCTGCACAACACCATCACCTGACCAGGCATCAGTGTACATGGTTCGTTCTTCTGTATTTTCCATCGAAACAACAAGCAGTGCTGTATTTAATGCTTTGTGTATCTCATATCTTCTCTCTAATGAAAATGTTGAAGACTCTGTAAAGAACACAGATAGATGAGCAAAACGTTCACCACTTTGTCCTGCCCACGCTCTTGCCGCCTGCTGACTATAAAGCGGAGAGATTATCGAGCTTGAGACAATTAAGCATACGATAATAGCTGCTAACAGTATGAAGTTAATTAAAGCAACGATAGTGTGCTTGTTTACAAATTTCTTCATTATGGATTATCCACTAATCTTACCTGCATTCCCGGCTCTATTGGTCTGTTTGAGGTTAGAATTACGAAATCCCAACCACTTAGTGCGCCGCTTACTGCTGTGTGTGTATCATCTGTTGCGAGTACATTTACATCTGCACGAGTTGCCACGTAACGATTACCAAGCGGACTGCTTCTTGATTCAACTACCAGTACAAATGTGCCGTTTGTATCTGACCTGACAGCACCATTTGGTACTACAATATTATAGTTTTCTGATCTTTGTGATATGGTAATATTTAAATTTGAACCACTTTCAATATCACCACTTAAATTAAACTCAAGGATTCTGCTTGTGACAGGTTCTTGTGGATTATTTCTTATTGATGAAAGTATAGCCACAATTGGCTCACCCCAACCCCACCAACCTCTATCAACCTCTGCTACATCGCCAACTCTGACTCTTGTTGCTTGCTCGGCAGATACAGGAAAGCTTAGAGTGTAACCTCTATCAACATTTTCAATTATCATTAGCGGTGTGTCAGAACCATCTGTTTGACTACCTGCTGTTACATTAATTTGTTTGACAATACCGTTGACCATAGAGGTTATTTCAGTGCCGCCACCTTCATTTTCAAGCTCTTTAACTTCTTCTTCTTTTTCTTCAATTTCTCTTCGTAGTTCTCTAAAGTCAATCGCAGAAATGCTGGATAAAATGCCTGCTTTTCTTTGCTCCTCAGCTAAGTCATATAGTGCATCTTCAAGCTCTTGTTGCAAATCTCTGACAGCTACCCATGCAGCTCTGCTGGCTGCCTGTAATGCTAAGCGACCCTCTGCTTCATTGAGAACTACAGTGGCACGGGATAGTGCAATTTCAGCATTTTGCAGATTTATTTCTGCCTGTACAAGTGCGGCTGAGTTTCCGGAAGCCAGCAACAGGGTGTTTAATGTATTTTGTGCTGCCTGCACCTCATTTTTTCTGGTAGCTACAGTCGAATTAGCAGTAGCGAGAGCCGCTTCCGCATTTCTTACTGCTGTTTCAAGCGCTGAATTACCAGGGTCAGCAGCCAACGCAACTTGAGCAGCCGCTAACTCAACCTCTCTAACTGCGAGAGTGTCACTTGCTCTGGATAAAGCTATTTCCGCATTTATCAAAGCAGTTCTTGCGCTGATTATCTCGGGAGAATCTGAAGCGCTTCCAACCTGTAATGCCTCTAATGCTAATTCTGCCATTGCTCTATCATATTCTCTGGCTGCAACAACAGCTTCTGCTGCTTTAACATCTGCAACTGCCTGGTTAAAAGCGGTTTCATTAAATGGTCTGCCTGCAAGTTGAGCTTGTGCTTCTGCAAGACTCGCTCTCATTCTTTGTATAGCACGGTTTTGCATGGTGAAATTATTATCATTAAGAGCAGCATTAAGTAGCATTTCTTCGAGTTTACGTTCAAGTGCACGCAATTCACTTCTTGCCAAATCAAGCTCCGCACTTCCACTACCCGAGAAACGAATAAGTACGTCTCCTACGGAAACTTCATCACCCAATCGAACAAGAACTGCACTGACGGTGCGTCTTGAGGTTACCTCAACTTCAAAGTTTTCGACTGCCGAAACAGTGCCACTACCACGTATTCTGGCAGTGATAGTGCCGGATGTGGTGTGCTGTCCGGCAACCTCCGGTAACGAATGATTCATAATGGTGTTTGATAAAAACGTCAGTAATGCTATTACTGTAAGAAATATAAAGGCAACATATTTCACCCAATTCCTTTTTTTTACTTGTAAATCTTTCATATTCACCGTGCCTTTCTGTCATGGCTTCATTTATGAAGCCTTATTTATCTATAAATCCTTATTCATATATGAATTTTTTTAACCTTTTACTGAGCCTGCGTGGGTTATTCCTTCGACAAGAGCTTCTTCACCGTGCAGGAATAATAATAGTGGTGGAATCATATAAATTACTGCGACTGCAAATGCGACCCCTACTTCTCCTGTGTTTATAGTTGATAAGAAAACCGACAATGGCTGAGATTCTGCATCTTCTAATAGTATTATCGGTAATTCAACCATATTCCAGTAGTCAATAAATACAAGTATTGCGATAGAATACAATGCGCTTCGACATTGAGGTATACAAACTCTGGTAAAAATCTGCCATTCGTTTGCACCATCAAGCTTAGCCGCTTCAATAAGCACTGACGGAATACGCCGCATAAACTTTGTCAGTAAGAAAACCGAAAACGGTGCAAATGCTCCCGGGAAGATAACAGCCCACCTCGAACCTAACAAACCAAGTTCATCAGCAACAATGTAGTTTGGCACAATAGTAACTTGATACGGCATTAGCATTAAAACAATGTAAAAGAAGAATACAGTATTTTTAAATTTACTTTTATATCTTGTAAAGCTATACGCTGCAAATGATGCAATTCCAACTTGAAGAAAAACGATTGGTATTGTTAAAATAACAGAGTTCCAAAACTTAAATAAATACTGGGGACTTCTAAAAAGCACTGTTATATATTGGTCAAAGCTAACCTTATCAGGTATAAACTTTAGATTTACACTATCTGATACATACGTTCCGGCACCAGGTCTTGTACTTTCAAATATCATTCCGTAGTTTGCATCGATTTCACTCTGTGTCATAAAAGAGTTGGTAACTGTAAGTACAGTCGGCAATAGAAAAATGACAGCAAATACAGTAGCAAGAATAAATAAACCGGTACGACCAAAATAACGTCTTTTATACATTATTCTTCCACATCCTTTCCAAAGCGGTGTTCCGCAATAAAAAGTATGGCAATAATAATAACCATTGCAATAGTCATAACAATTGCAGCGGCTGCAAGTCGCTGATAATCAAGAAATCTAAATACATTATTCATAAAGTGTTGCAGCATGTACAAACCTTCATAAGGATAATCACCTGTTAAGAGATAGACCTCTCTGAATACCTTAAAAGAGTTGATTAGTGAGAAAATTGTCACAAAAAGTAAGGTTGGTGATAAATATCTCATTTTGATATAAAATAGCTTACGTATAGGTCCGGCACCTTCAACATCTGCTGTTTCGAGTATTTCTTTTGGGATATTACTAAGAGCAGCCATAAATAAAATCATGTTAAATCCCAGATTTTTCCATAAAAATAGAATTACAACAACAAGCTGGTTATGATCGGACAGCATCCAATCAACACCGGTTGCACCAAAAAGCATAATTAACTCATTAACCGCTCCGCTTGGGTGAAACAAAACCTGCCAAATAAGAACAACTGAAGCAACAGGCACCATTAGAGGGCTGAGGAAAAATGTTCTAAACTGGCTTCTGAGCGGAATACGTGCCTCAAGCATTAGTGCAATCAAAAGTGATAAAACAACAGCCAGAGGCACAGCAGTTATTGCAAAAGTAAATGTATTTGTTGAAGCTTGTATAAAAGCTCGATTTTGAAAAAGTGCGATAAAGTTATCTAAGAAAACGAAGTTACCACGTAGAGGGTTGTCGATAAACGCATAATACACAACTATAAAGAATGGTATTATGTAGAATGCTGCGACACCAAGTAAGCTAGGGGCAAGCCATAAAGAGCCACCTATAATCTCGCGAGATTTTTTGTTAAGGTTATCCACGCGTTGTGCTAACTTCACGTATTTCTCCTAGATTTATATTTGTCTATGATTGCTCTGATACATATATCGAAGCACGGCTTTGTATGATTCTTGCGGCATCTGCTGCACTTCGTACACCATTAAAGAAGTCCTCGGCTCCTTCTTTAATAATATTCATAAGCCCTTCATCAATGTTCCACGAAGCTGTAAAGGTTATAGAATCAATAAGAGCAAACAATCTATCTGCATCAGCTTGTGTAAGTGGTTTCATCTCAGGTGGTGACCAAGCCATATCCGGTCCGTCACCGATGACGACTACAGAACGATGAACACCAAAATTTGGATCTTCTCTCATTGCTTCTTCAAGTCTTTCGTTAAAATAGGTTCTGTTTGTCGGGAGAAACCACATTGCATTTTCTCTTTGCCAATCAGCAAAAAGTAAGGTTCGCATAAACTCCCAAACACCATCTTTATGTTTACTTTCTGCACTCATAGCAAAACTATTTGGTATCATTATAGAGCTTCCGTTTCTATCCTCTGTTGGGAAGCCTTTAAATACAATCTCACCGCCAAAATATGCCAAATACTGACGATATGTCCAAAAATCGCTAAACCAACTTAATCTGACCATTATCTGCCTACCCATTGCTATCAGTTGGTCTTCGTCCATCCAACCATCATCAGGCCAGCCAATATCCCAATTTCTGCCCCAATCAAACTCATCGGGGAAGGTATTGGCAAACTCAAGAAGCTGAATAAAGTTCTGACTGTCAAAGTTTGTTGTTCCTCTGGTCCAATCAACATACTCATCTAAGCTGAACATTATTGTAGATTCTAAAAATGACCACTTTGTAAGCCACTGTCCAAGCGGAAAATCTGCTTGTGGGTTAGCATCAAGCACTGCTTGAAACTCCTGCATATTCCAGCCGGGGTTTGATCCAACTACCGAAGGATGACCAATTAGCGTACTTATTGTAAAACCGGAGAATAGTTGATATAGATTTCCGTTAATTTCAGCAGCTCTTAATGCACCTTCCATTAAATCGCTGCGGTTAATTTCCGGGTCGTTGTCAATATACTCATATAAGCTTTCTAGAAATCCTCTGTTTGCATATTGTCTTGCAGGTAGACTTGACAGGTCAAGAATATCCGGAACTCTACCGGCGATAATTTCGGTAGAAAGTCTGGTTAGACCTGCATTCCAATCATCTTCAGTATTAAACGCACTAAAATCTACAACATGAATACGATATTCCTGATTAGTTCTATTAAACTCTGAAACAGAAGCTCTAAGCTCTTGACTTGACCAAAGAGTTGCAAGAGTTAATACAATCCTTTCCGGAAGCTCACTATAAGCTGTTCTTGTCAGTAAAACTAAATCAAAACTGGAACCACTCACACTCCATGATTGATTAGTCAGCATTATTCTGCCGTCCGGGAGCATTGTTATATTATCCATATTTCCCTGTGGTATATCTGTGTTTAACCAATTTACCAAGAGAACAACTTCACCTGTTTCAATTTCTCTACCATATAAAGCGTTGTTTTGATTGAAAATAATATCATAATCACCACCACCCGCATATACATCCCATGCATTTCGCGGTAATTCAACAGATTCACCTATTTTTCCTGCTGCTACGTCGATGGTTTGCAAAACCCTAACATAAAAACCTTCTTCATTTGTAGAGTCGCCGGCAAATGCAACTTGCCCGTCAGGCATGATGATAAAACGGTTAACCCAACTCCAACCTTCAACTTCTATTTTTATTGGTCTGTTACTTCCGGGAGTTATAACATAAACAGAGTTTCCTTCATTTGTGGCGGCTGATAAATATATATTACCGTCACCATCAACCACAAAAGCCAGAACTTGAAAATAATCATCCGGGCTGGTGATAAGGTTTAAATCGGTTAAACTAAGAGTTAAAATCTCTGCTCCTGTACTATCAAGCTTACGAATACTGCTGATACCACCAAGATGTTCGTAATAATACCACTTATCGTTCTCATCACCATCGAAATCATCGGGTAAATTAAATGTGTAAAACCAACCCTCTTCCATTACCCAAATATTACCTTCATTATCAACGGATATTGCGTTTATAGAAAAATTACCCTCAACACCCGGCATCGGTGATGGTGGAACATAATTTGCTAATTCTGACATGTTAGAACCATCAATGTTCATCGAAAAAAGTTTTGTACCATAAGTAAATGTATCAGCATCTATAATAGCGTCTGCTGCAAATACTATCTTGTCACCTGCATAAGCAAAACTTCTTAAATATTCGAAATCACCCTTTAGTTCAATAAACTCAGGTACAAACACAAAATCCGGTATTTCAAATAAGTTCTCTTCTCCGCCTCCACAGCCTGCCAGTAGTGTAAAACTCATTACGGTAATGAGCAGTATAGCAATAGTCCTTTTAATAATCTTTTTCAAAATAATTCTCCTTTTTGGTGTTAGTCATACTATATATAATGTACGGTTTCTATGAAATATATTTAAATTTAGACGATTTCTATATGTATATAGTTCCAAATTTTCACATACCGCTACATATAGTATACTAAAACTCACGAAAACACAATACATATTCCTTAAGATTATCTTAAGATTTGTTAAATAATTTTATACATAATTTTATACAAATTGTACCACTATATTTGGTATAGTGTACAATTGACGTGCACAATATGTGTGTGCTATTATGTAGGTGATGATTAATCAAGTGTTGTAGGAGACAAGCATGACACGTTTACTGGTCGAGAAAAGAGAACCTTTTCGACTAAGCGAAAGGTATATGCTACATGAAATAAAAGATGTTATTGGTATATCAAAAATTACAAACGTGCGTATTTTCAACGGGTACGATATAGAAAATGTAAAAAATATAAATAAAGCTAAAACCGCAGTTTTCTCAGAACCGGGACAAGATGATGTTTATGATGAACCCCCAAATCTGAATGAAGCTGCGTTTGTTTTTGCAATAACCTCTGCTGTTGGGCAATATAACCAGTGTGAAGACTCGGCAACACTGTTATTACGTTTGTTAGAGCCAAAATCTGAACCTGTTGTCAGAACTTTTAAACAAATTGCTCTATATGGAGATTTAACAGAAGCTGACCTCGAAATCATAAAAACCTATTATGTAAATCCGCTGGAAATGCGTGAGATACCACTATCATTAACAAAGGCTTATGAATATTCAAAGCCTGATAAGATAAGCACAGTTGATGGTTTTATAAAAGCAAATGATACAGAGCTTTTAGAGCTTGCTAAGAAGTTTGGTATTGCTATGAACATTGATGACCTTAATTTTTGCAAGGATTATTTTCACAAAGAAAACCGTGATCCTACAGTTACAGAGATGAAGGTTCTTGACACATATTGGTCAGACCATTGCCGACATAGCACATTTATGACAACTTTAGAGAATATTCAAGTAGAGGAAAGCAAATATAACATCGGGTTAAAACAAGCACAAGAATTATATGAACAAGCACATCAATATGTGTACGGAAATGTTAATAGACCACTGTGTCTTATGGACATTGCGACCATGCAGATGAAAAAACAAATAAAAAACGGAGAACTAGCTGACATGGAACTGACCGACGAGGTCAACGCTTGCAGTATAAATGCTACAGCCAAAATTGATGGTAAACCGGTTGATATACTTGTGATGTTCAAGAACGAGACACATAACCATCCGACAGAGATTGAACCCTTTGGTGGAGCAGCAACTTGTCTTGGAGGTGGAATACGTGACCCACTCTCAGGACGTGCTTTTGTATACGGAGCAATGAGAGTAACGGGTAGTGCAGACCCAAGAGAAGCAATTAAAGATACTCAGCAAGGTAAATTATCACAAAGGAAAATCACACGAACTGCCACTGATGGATATAGTTCTTATGGAAACCAAATAGGGATTGCATCAGGGTATCTTAACGAATACTACGACCAGGGGTTTAAAGCAAAACGCTTAGAATGTGGTGCTATTATAGGAGCAGTGCAAAAAGAAAATATTACCCGAGAAAAACCAAAACACGGAGATGTAATTGTGTTGGTTGGTGGAAAAACAGGACGAGACGGTTGCGGTGGAGCAACAGGTTCATCAAAAGAACAAGATGAAGAAACTTTGATAAAAGGCGGAGCAGAGGTACAAAAAGGAAACCCTATAATTGAACGAAATATAATCAGATTGTTTCGTAAACCTGTTGTATCAAAAATGATAAAAAAATGCAATGATTTTGGAGCGGGTGGTGTGTCTGTTGCAGTTGGTGAGCTTGCAGACGGTATAAACATAAACTTAGATAAAGTGCCTGTTAAGTACCCCGGACTAGATGGCACAGAGCTTGCTATATCGGAATCACAGGAACGAATGGCAGTTGTTTTAGATGAAAAAAATCTCGAAGCTTTTATCAAAGAAGCAACATTGGAAAACTTAATTGCGGTTAAAATTGCAGAGGTCACAGATAAAAACAGAATTGTTATGACATGGTTAGGAGATACCATTGTAGATATGAGCAGTGATTTCTTAAACTCAGGTGGTATAAGACAAAAAGCAAATATAACAGTAAAAGCACCAATAATTCATCGTCATTCCGTACTTGATACGGAATCCCCTACAGTTCACCATCATTCTGCAATTGATACACAATCCCTTAAACAAAAGTGGCTTAACAATCTTACGGATTTAAACAATTGTTCTCAAAAAATTATAGCTGATCAATTTAATTTTGTAGCAGGTGGAGTTACTGTATTTGCTCCGTATGGAGGGAAATATAAAAAAACCCCCGAGCAAGGACTTGCGATGCGCCTGCCACTTATTGAAGGGGACACAACCTTTAGCACACTTATGACTGTGGGATATAACCCGTCCTTAGGATGTGAAAGTCCATTTCATGCTGCAATGTATGCGGTTATTGAATCAGTAACAAAAATTGTTACAATGGGTGGTGACTACCAGAAGATAAGATTAAGCTTTCAAGAATATTTTGAAAGATTAACAACTGCGGATAGCTGGGGTAAACCCTACTCGGCACTTATGGGAGCATTTCTCGCACAAGAAAAGCTTGGTATACCTGCAATTGGCGGAAAAGATAGCATGTCAGGTTCATATAAGGATATAAATGTTCCACCGTCATTAATATCCTTTGCAGTTGCGGTAGTAGATACAACAAAACTTGTATCTCGTGCATTTAAGGATACTAACAGTAAAGTATTTATGTTAAAAACACCTATAAACGACAGTAGTATGCCGGATTTTATCATTCTTAAACAAAATATGTCAGCAATTTACGAACTGGTACAAACTGGTGTTATAAAAGCAGCCAGCTCTATTGGTCACGGAGGAATAGCAAGAACTATAAGCGAAATGTCGTTTGGTAATAATATAGGATTTTCGTTTAATCCAAGCTTCATAGATAATCTGTTTGTTCCACAATACGGCTCTATAGTTTTAGAAGTTGGTTCAGATATAAATCTTGATGAGCAATTTATTTTAATCGGTTCTACAACAAAAATACCAACAATTAAAATAGAAAAAGTATCAATAAGCCTTGATGAAATGCTAAATGTATGGGAGGGGGTATTAAAAGATGTGTTCTAAACCAAAAGTTTTAATACCAATATTCCCAGGTACAAACGGTGAATATGAACTGGAACGTTTATTTCATAAGGCAGGTGCAGATGTTACAAAGATTGTTTTCAACACACTCTCAAATAGTAATATTGAAGATAGCTACAAGGAGTTGACCGAAGCGGTAAACCGCACTCATATATTAGCAATTTCTTCCGGCATGTCTGCCGGAGCAGAGCCGGATGGTAGTGCAAAGCTGATAACAATTGTATTACGACACTCTGGTATAAAAGATGCATTAAACAATCTAATAACAAAAAGAAAAGGTTTAGTTTTAGGGTTTGGCGAAGGGTTTAAAGCTTTATTAAAAACCGGTCTTATCCAAACAGGTGAAATCCAAGAAAAAGAACAAGAGGATGTACTTTTATTAAAACATTCCACTAATAAATATCATTGTACATTAAGAGCGGTTAAGTATAACAACACCAATTCTCCGTGGTTAACCGGTATGAACAACACAGAAGAGACAGTTCCGGTGTCAGGATTAGATGGAATAATCTATATGAATGATGATTTATACGAGAAATATATAGAGAATAAACAAGTCGCTTCCGAATTTATTGATTCGTCAGTATATAATAATCCATTGTCAAAATCCCACATAGTTGAGTCATTAGTCAGTAAAAACGGTCTTGTATACGGCAGAATGGGTTTAGTAGATAAAGTCGAAAAAGGCTTATATATAAATGTAGCAAATGTAGATGATTGTTGGATTTTTAAAAACGCAGTTGAGTATGTAAGAAAATGCATAATTCATAATGCATAATGACAAGAACTTAGTAAGTAGTAAGTAGAGAGTAGAGAGTAGAGAGTAGAGAGCAGGAGGGAAATGATGAAGGTAGCAATAATTATGGGTAGCGATTCCGATTTGCTGGTAATGGT
>JAITFS010000212.1 GCA_031281195.1 Oscillospiraceae bacterium | reverse complement strand
ATTCTTGCTTCCCGTGATATGATTCTCGCTCTGGCAATTACTACTATATTTAATACTATGTGGATGGTTTCGGGTAGCTTTTGGGGATTATTCGTGACAGGAACACTTTTAATACCCGAACATTATCTTGCGTTTTTCCCGATTTTACGTTCGATTGTTATTGCATTTTTCTTATTCTTTGTTCAACCTAAATTAGAAAGGTTTGGATTTAGAAACCCAATGCTTATTGGTTTGGTTCTTTTTGTTGTAAGTACAACACTTCTTATTCTCACTCCAACAGAAGCACTGTGGCTCTTGTTAATATCCATTTTTATTGATGCTTTAGCTTATGGATTTGTTATTCCACGCAGCGATTCGCTCACACAGCTTTTGATTGAACCGTCTGAACGTGCAAGGATTCGCGCTATAATGATGGTTATTGTGCTTGGTATCAGCTTCCCGTTTGGATATATAGCAGGGTGGCTCTCCGAAATGGATAGGCGGCTACCGTTTGTGTTATGCGGACTTTTGATGATTTTGGTTTTCACAGTTATTGCGTCAAGCAAAAAGCGTTTATTAGCAATACAAAAAGAACACGCACCGGAGTGATGTAGTTTTCATAAAACATTATAGCGTTACGCATTGGTTGAGCTTGTAACTCTTCAATTTTCTTGTGCGGATTCAATTTTTTTCAAAGAGTCGTTATTTATTTCTTCTTTTAACTTAATTAAATACTCACTATAACTGACATTCTCCGTGCCGTAAGTTATATTTTCTGTGTATTCCAGTGGAATCCACGTTTCTATATTTGATTCATTATGAGAAATGCAAGCTTCCATTTTGTCTAAAGCTTTAAAAAGCTTTGCTTCCTCTGACTTTAGTTCTATCATTTCATCAAATAATTCTAAAAACTCACTTGCTATAGTTTTTGGTAAATCCTTTAACATTTCATCAACAGCAAGATCTTCTTTTTCTCTGTCTTCGTTGGTTTTGTAAAATGACGGAATATCTCCGGTGAGAGCTTCGCCGAAGTCGTGGATTAGACACATTTTTACAACTTTGGAAATGTTTACGTTTGGAAACTCATCTGCAACTAAAAGTGCCATTACCGCTACTCGCCAACTATGCTCTGCAACACTTTCTTTTCTGCCTTCGGGCGACCAAACATGACGAGTTGTGTCTTTTAATTTTCCAACAATACCGAGAAAGTCAATAAGTTCTCTTGGTTGCATTTTTTACTCCAGTGTGAAGGACTTAAAATCCATGCTTTTTATGCCGTCGTATGTGAACTTAATAGCATAAATACCGCTTGGGATTGACACATCAGCAGAAAACTCTGTCCATATTTTTGATTTTTTTATAGGAATAACAATTGTTGCTACTTCTTCATCAACGTCAGCACAGCGGAACATACATACAACATTTCCATCATTGATGCTTTTGACCTTTATTGTGATTTTGCTTATTTCTTCGCAATCAAAAAACTTAAATGTTGCAGAGCTTCCGTTTCTCATATTTGCTATATATTGCTCCGGTGGTGGGGTTTTGTCAGTATCGGGGTCATAGTCTTTTCCATCTTGTGTAATAAACGGGTGTTTTTCATCCGGATTATGATGACTGTTTACCGCTCCTGATGCACTTACGAGATTACACGCAATACCTGCACTATATGTACCTTTTCCAATAAGTGGTTTGCCGTTTAATCCATAAGATGTCATTTGTGATTGTAAGAAACCACCTTTGCCATCACTTTTTAGCTTTTCTGCAATAGCTTGACGACTGAACTCATGTGCGTTTGTTTGGCGATGTCCAAATATGTAAAACTCACCGTTTATTTCAACGATTGAACCGTGATTGTTACCCCAGTAATTTTTCCCCGGTGTGGTAGGCGCCGGATCTTTAGGAATATATATGTTCGATGATTCCAAGCCCGCAGTCTTTGGAATATTTAATGGGAACATATCTCCATTTGAATGTAGAACACCTTGGAACTTAAAATCTCTATCAGGGTATTTACTGGTTGCATAACAAAGCTCGTGGGTTTTTATTGATGAATACACACAATAATATATACCGTTGTATTTTCGCATTGAAGGAGCTTCAAAAAACTCATGCCCTTCAAAGCCTGTACCTTCGGAGTTAACCCAACCCGGAAGCATTGGTTTTGTCGGAGTTTTTACTGTTTTCATGTCTTGCTCAAGCTCAGTTACAAAACTTCCATCACACAAAGGTAAAGGTGTTTCACCTTTACGCTTCATATCCTCAAGCATTGACTTCATGTGTGAAAACCCCGTGTAGAGATATACTCGACCATCATCATCAACTAATACACCCGGGTCAAATTGTGACCTATCCCCGGGTTTATCACCGCAAAGTGTGCCGTCCGGATGGCTTACATATCCGTAAAACTCGTACTTACCTGCTGGTGTATCACAAACTGCAACAGATACATTATCACGTCCCGATAATGTGTAATAAAGATAATATCTACCGTCAATGCCTTGCACAACATCCGGTGCAAACATCTTCATATTACCAACCTTTGAGTCTTGAATCGCTCTGTAAATAACCCCTTCATATCGCCAGTCGGATAAATCGCTAACAGGTGTAGACCAACCAACATAATCGTTAAGGCAATAATGCTCACCGTCGAATTTATCATGGCTGCCAAACACATACAAACGGTCGCCAAAAACTCTTGGTTCTCCGTCGGGGATGTATTCCCACTCTGGTAGATAAGGATTAAAAACTTGTTTTTTCATGTTGCACACTTCCTTCTTTTGGTCTAGGGTTTATTTGTTAAATCATCAAACTTTCTCATTATATCTGCTATGTCTATGTCTTGCGGACACAATGGAGAGCAAGCGTTACAGGATATACAAGCTCCCGGTTTTTCATCATCACTTAGTGTGTCTAAAATATCGTTTACATACCAACCATACTCATTTACGGCTTCGTTGTATGTTGCAATCAACATAGGGATATCGAGATTTTGCGGACAAGCATCACAGCAGTAACGGCATGATGTACAAGGGACAAACGACGCCATTTTGTCAACTGCTTTCCAAAGTGTTTCAATTTCCATTGCTGTTGTCGGATTTTCTCTGCTAAATATATCGATATTTTCTTTTAGTTGATCCATTGTTGTCATACCGCTAACAACAACATGCACATTTGATAAGGATTGCAAAAATCTAAACGCCCACGATGCAGGGGTTGCGGCAGGATCAGCGTTTTTCAGCACTTCCTCTGCTTCGCCGCCGGGGGCAGCGAGTTTCCCACCTCTAACCGGTTCCATGACAAATATTGGTATGTTGTACTTTGTTATAACATCGTATTTTTTGCCTGCTTCTTGCAGTGTCCAATCAAGATAGTTGAGCTGCATTAAGGCAAACTCCATGCTGTCGGAATATTCTTTGAGAAACTTATCAATAGTTTCATATCTTCCGTGAGTCGAAAAACCTAAGTGCTTTATACGTCCTTTTTCTTTTTGTCCAAGAAGATACTCAATTACACCGATTTTTTTATCTGTGTATAAATCGTAGGTTGACTCCGCCACATTATGAAGCATATAGAAATCGAAATAATCCACACCAACATTTTTTAATTGATATTCAAATATTTCTGCCGGAGTGCTAAATGTCATGTGCTTCATTCCCATGTTTGAAACATCAACATAAAGCTTGTCATCAATTGGGTCAACAAAGTTACCGGGCCATTTGTCACCAATATAATATGAATCACGTGGAAATCGTGAAAGTGTTTTTCCGATAACACGTTCGGAGTTCCCTGCATGATAGAAAAATGCAGTGTCAAAATAGTTAACGCCACTATTGTATGCATGAATCAACAATCTCTCTGCTTCCGGTTCATCAATAATGTGTCCTCTTGAGTCAGGAACTGATGGAAGTCGCATACCTCCATAACCTAAAGTTGATAAATTTTTGTCTTTAAATTGTTTATAAACCATTATTCTGCTCCTTGTTTTATATTTGTAATTTATAATTCAGTTCTTTATAGAGATATTGCACGACTTATTATTAAACCTAAGATGAAAAGACTAAATAACGATTGAACGCCTGCCATAATTTTTGCTATATGTGTATACGGGTTAAGTGCAGTTGGGGAAAATGCAATCGCCGTAGTAAACGACAGGTATAGATAATCAATAAATCCCGGTGTCCAATTTTCAGGGTGAAGCTGTGTGTCGGCTGAGGATTGCTGTGGAAATACAAAGTCGGGATAAATACGTTTGTGAAATACTGTGGGTAACCCAAGCCTGCGAATTTCCGGTCCTCCTGTGTCTGTTTCCCAATATGCTAATGAAAAAACGCCAATATTTACGACCCATAATGCAAACCCGGCTAGGAGAAGGTCTTGTGATACTGTGACAGTGACAGGGTTTAGCATATCATAAATAAACCATATAATACATACTAAGTTTATCAATGGTAAAAGCACAACAACAGAAATTGATAATGCACGTGCAAACTTTGAAGGGCTGATATGACTGCCTGTGTAAACTAACACAGATGCTATAAGTAACACTCCTGAAATAATTGGAAGCACCCAGGCAAATGACAAGTTAATAGTATGTGCTATCCATGTCTGCCCTGCTATAACAACCACTGTCATTATAAACGCTGCAACACGAGTTTGCATGTATGAGCGTACTTGCATACGTTTGTTTCTAGCTTTTTGACTAGAGCTTGTATCAGAAGTTGGTTGATTATCACTCATCATTAACACCCCTTTGCTATGCAGTTGCTACGCAACTAAATATTCTTGATTATTATACAAGTTATTCTTTGCAATCGCAATGAAAATAAATGTGCTGCAGGTATTTATTAATACCCATATACTTAAAACACCCCAAAAGCCTGATTTCTCAGGCTTTTGGGAGTATGCGTCGCCATTGGTGACACATTTGGCTCCTCAAGTTGGATTCGAACCAACGACCCTACGGTTAACAGCCGTATGCTCTACCAGCTGAGCTATTGAGGATTATCAAGCGGTATGCTACATCATCACAAGGTATTTGTCAAGTGTGATACCGCTAAAAGACTTTATTGTTTGTGTTTCGGGTGATTTTATGCGATTGCAAACTCCGTGAAGAAAGCGGCAACCACTAAATCAATCGGACTGTCTAAATCTGCATTAACTTGCTGAACTATTCTGCCGGCTATGTTTTCAAGATTTCTTCCGGTGGTGAGTTCTTCCATTGTCAGAGTTCCGAGAACTGATAAAACAGCGTTTCTAACGATGAAGTTATTGTCTGTCAGCTCATCAATTGCATTTTCGTCAATGACTTCAAATATTATTAGACATCTAACTTGTCTGCGAGGGTCTTCATCGTTAAAGTTCGTGGAAAACTGAGCACCGGGGCTAAATGTGTAACGATGACGTATTCTGCTTTCTGAGTCACAAGCGGTGAGTATAAACGTGCTTATTAATACAAGAGCGAGAATTAACGCAATTCTTTTTATCATTGTTTTTTTCAAAATTGTACCCTCCGGTTCATGATTATAGTCTAACATACACTTATTTTTACTAAATGTCAATATTTCAAAGAGAATTGTTATATAAAATCTATTACATTTTGTATAACAGTTCGTTTTATGCACAATTTTCAAATAATTACTGTTGATGTTCTATTTTTTGTATGGTATAGTCTCATATATACTAAATTTAACAAGTGTTATTTGTCATTTTTTTTGATAATATTTATTGTCATTACAGGATGCTTTTATGAGTATTAGAAAAAGAATCTTTATTTCAATGATTGCATTAACAGTAGGATGCGGTTTAGCTGTTTTTATTTCGTCGTTTATTTTATTTAATCGAGAAGTAACTGAGGCTTCAAACGACGCAAACCACACTGCTGAAGGTGTTGTTCGTCACGAGATTTCAATATTAAAAGCAAGTGCTTATAATGCGGTGCTTGGCCTTGCAGACAACAAAGAGCTTAAAGAGGCTCTAATCGCTGATGACCATGAGAGAATTGCAGCATTTGCACACTTTTTACATGGTACTGCGTTAATTGATTATTGCTCTATTCTTGACATCTCCGGCAATATTATTATAAGAACGCACGACCCTGATAGTTATGGTGATAATGCAGCGTATCAACCTCAAATTGCAGCAGCTCTTGAAGGTCGGCAGGAGGTGCATATAATTCAGGGTAAAATAATTCAAATTGGAATTTCTGCCGGTACTCCTGTATACGATGATGATAATAACTTAATTGGTGTTTTAACTGTTGGTTACAGGCTTGATACTCTTGATTTTGTGTTAAGCTTAGGGATTTTGACAACCTGCGAGATTACAATTTTCCGCGATAACCGCAATGTTGCATCAACATTAATTCACGAGGATGGAAGCCGTGTTATAGACACAATTGTAGCACCACATATCAGTGAATTGGTTTTAGCCGGTGAAACGTATGTAAATAGAATGTCTTTGTTTAATAGAAGTATGCTCGCCCGATACATTCCGCTATTTGGTGCAAATAACGAAGTTGTTGGTATGGTGTTTATCGGAAACTTCACCGATCATGATACATTAAAAATAACTCTTTTTGCTATTATTGGTGCAAGCATAACTGTTGCGATTTTATTGATTTGCTTGCTAATTGCAGGGTTTTTATCTGAAATCATAGACACTCGAATGAATACGATATTGGCATCTCTTAATAAAGCGAACAAGGTTAAATCAGAGTTTTTAGCAAATATGAGCCATGAGCTTAGAACACCTCTTAACGCTATTGTTGGTATGACAAATATCGGGCAAAAAGCTAAAAAAATTGACGAAAAAAATCAGGCGTTTAATAAAATTAGTGATGCTTCCTCTCAATTAGTCAGCATTATGAGTGATATTCTTGATATGACCAAGCTTGAGAGTAAACAATTTGAACTAATCCCTGCTGCTTTTGATTTTCCAAAAATGATAAAAAATGTTATTGATATCATACAGCTCCAAGCAAATGAGAAAAAACAAACAATAACAGTAAGCATTGATAAAACCTTACCAAGATACATTGTTGGAGATAGTCAAAAGCTTGCGCAGGTTATAAAGAATTTATTAAACAACTCTGTAAAATACACACCCGAGGGTGGAAAAATCGGTCTTGATATAACTGTAGGTAATGAGGTTGATAATATTATTAATCTTAGCATTGTGGTATCAGATAACGGGATTGGTATTTCTATTGAGCAACAAGCAAAATTGTTTGAAGCGTTTGAACAGGGTGAAAACAGCGCAACTCGTGAATATGGTGGTATAGGTCTTGGGTTAACTATTGTTAAGCATATTGTTGATTTAACCGGAGGTAATATAGAGCTAGAATCTGAGATTAGTAAAGGCACGCGTGTTACTATCACAATACCGGTAAAACGGTATGATATTGAGAAAAACAATGAGTTTATTGAAGATGAAGTTTTAGAAAATGATGATTATTTTGAAGATAATATTGATAATTTTAGTAAAAAGTGGCTATTGGTTGTTGAAGACA
Source organism: Oscillospiraceae bacterium (assembly GCA_031281195.1). Taxonomy (GTDB): domain Bacteria; phylum Bacillota; class Clostridia; order Oscillospirales; family Oscillospiraceae; genus WRMH01. Next base: position 2,075 of record JAITFS010000212.1, on the reverse strand, counting down.
TTGATATAAATCGCGAGATTGTGATTGCTCTGTTAGAGCCGTCAAAGATAAAAATCGATAGTGCCGAAAATGGACAAGAGGCTGTAGAAAAGTTTATGTTCAGTCCTGAAAAGTATGATATTGTATTTATGGATTTACAAATGCCTGTTATGGGTGGGCTTGAAGCAACAAGAGAGATTCGCAAAATGGAAAAAGAAAAACGCAAGCGTGGTCACCTGCCAATTGTTGCTATGACTGCAAACGTTTTTCAAGATGATGTTGATGCTTGCCTCGAGGTTGGTATGGACGACCACCTAGGCAAACCGTTGGATATAAATGTTGTCTTTAGGGTATTGCGTAAGTATCTGACGTAGAAGTAAAAAATACTTTAGGAGATAGCCTTTAAGGTTATCTCCTTATTTTGGTGGGCCCAAGTGGACTTGAACCACCGACCTCACGATTATCAGTCGTGCGCTCTAACCAGCTGAGCTATGGGCCCATAGCGAATCTCGTTCGTGTAAAAACTGTATCTGTTCTGTATGTTCTGGTGGAGATGAGCGGGATCGAACCGCTGACCCCCTGCTTGCAAAGCAGGGGCTCTCCCAGCTGAGCTACACCCCCACGATTTGATGCTATAAATAACATCAGCCCGAATAACTTACCACTTCAACTACGACTTGTCAAGATTTTGTTTACATTTTGTGAAAATAATCATTGACAATGTTATAAATGTGTTCTATAATCAAACGCTGTGAGGACGAGAAACTCTTTTTGGGCATGATCGCGGTCGTGTCCTTATTTTCAACGTGTAAGCACGTAACATTCACACACGTAATAATAGCAGCACTGTAGCACTATAAAACGGAGATAAAAATGCAATACAATTCGAGATTAGATATGATGATGAGCTTTGCAAGCGGATTAAAACGCTTTTTCTTGTCATCCTTAATAACAGCTACAGTTGCAGCATTTATGGGATTTTTGTCACCGCTAATAGTCGGTCATACAGTTGATGCTGTTATCGGTGATAGTAGTGATAGCTTGCTGCCTGCTCCGATACTATGGATTTATAACTCATTAAACACAGAGAACACTTTAACAGCAAGCCTGATTATATGCTCAGGAATGATTCTGACATGCGCCCTGATTGCAGGACTTTTTAACTATTTATCACGTGTTAGCATGGCAAAAGGTTCTGAGCGAATGATAAACAATATGCGTATTGCGTTGTTTACTCATACACAGAGCTTACCCTTTGAATGGCACACAAAAAATCAAACAGGTGATATTATTCAGCGTTGCACCTCTGATGTTGAGACTGTAAGACGTTTTGTGTTTCAACAACTTCTTGAGGTTGTGCGAACGATTATTTTGGCATCAATAGCGATAATCATCATGTTTTCATTAAATGTTGTAATGGCAACGGTTGTGACTGTTCTTATGCCGGTTGTACTCATTTATACAGTGTATTTTTTCCATAAAATTGCACATAGATTCCTGGAAGCTGATGAAGCAGAGGGTGAGTTAACTGTCAGAGTGCAGGAGAACTTAACCGGAGTACGTGTTGTGCGTGCATTTGGGCGTGAGAAGTATGAAACAGAACGATTTGATGAGAAAAACGTTGCATTTATGAAAAAATGGGATGTTATGGGCTCAACTTTAGGTTATTACTGGGGTCTTACCGACTTTGTATCGTTTATTCAATTCTTAAGTGTGCTTGTTGTTGGTTCATATTTGGCGGCAACTACGGTTGGTACAAACAATCAGTTTACGGTTGGGGATTTGATTGTTTTCCTTAGTTATACAGGTATGCTTATATGGCCTATACGGCAGCTTGGCAGGATTATTACTGAAATGAGCAAAATGGGCGTGTCGCTTAAACGTATCAAAGAGATTTTTGATGCAAAAGGTGAAGAGGATGCTCCCGATGCAATTGAGCCACCAATGGACAGAGATATTGAGTTTGAAAACGTAAGCTTTGCGTATGAAGAAAACCCTGTGTTAAAGGATGTCAGCTTCACCATAAAACGTGGTACAACCTTTGGAATAATGGGAGCAACCGGCTCAGGCAAGTCAACAATAACGTATTTGCTTAA
>JAITFS010000138.1 GCA_031281195.1 Oscillospiraceae bacterium | reverse complement strand
TAATTTGGTCACTTGCATCATGGGTAGTCATGTCGTTCATGTCGATATTTACTATATTACCGGGTGAGGATGTGTGGAAGTTTATTGATTCTACAGGGTTTCACCCGCTTTTAGTAACGCTGATGTTTTTTACGCTTACTGTAGCTTTCTCTTTTTTTGCAATTGCAAAAGGCGTTTTTTCTCAAGTTGTGTTGTTTTTCTCTACAATGAAAAACAATGCTGAAAACAAGATTATCACGACAGACAAGATATACCTGAGTAAACCAAAAGCGTGGATTATTAGCTTTAGTATGCTAATAGTGTCAATTATCATTTTTATTACTATGTTTTTTATCCCATACGAACCCTCCAGTGTGTTAATCGATGAGCTTATTGAAGATGTAAGAGAGCAGCCAAACATCGTCTATACATACACAGTTACAGAATCACGGATGCACAGCTTCGATTTGAAATTGTTAGGTAAAGGTTTCATCACTTTGTTTAATGTTTACGATAATGATGGCAATTTAATCTTTAACTGGTCTGCTGAAGAGTTAACCTCTTCATTTGGATTGGGGCTTAAAGAGGGTGAAATTACGTTATCCTTCGTTTTTTTGACTGACTATGATTCTCTTGTTAAACATTTCGAAGAATTAGGGCATAGTGAACTAATTAATGATGAAGAATGGCAGAGGTATAGAGATGTGTTATTCGCTGGTAGCGATTCTTATACTGCTTCTCTATTCTTACGTGTACGATAACTACTAGATTTTCTTCCGGTTAGTACAAAACCCTTAAAAACATGTTTTATACATAATATTCTGTTATGGCAACATTTTAACCGTTTTGCCGTTGTTTTGTTTAATCTTTTTCATGTAGATATTGATGAAAAACAGTTTATTGCAACTGATGGTTGCGGAATTTCAATGTGAACTTGGTAGATTAATAATTATTGTGATGTTAAAATAAGTTAAAAATTTTAGGGGAGGCTTTAATGTGATTGGTAAAAAAATTCAATCTCTTAGAAAAGACAAAGGTATGTCACAAGAAGACCTTGCTTTAAAGCTGACTATTTCAAGACAGGCAATATCAAAATGGGAGCTTGGTGAATCAGTGCCGGATACCGAGAATGTTGTTCAATTAAGCAAATTGTTTGGTGTGACAACGGATTACTTACTTAATGATGATTATGAAACAGTACAGATAATCGAAAAACAAACAAGTGGTGTTTCTAATAATAATTCTACTGTGAGTAGAGAACATTTTGTAGGTAAATGTTGTGGTTTTATGTCTTTTACAAAACAGCTATTAATTGGGTTTATAGCTGTTATTTTTATACTTCTTGCAATTATGACGATATTTCTTTTAACTCGTATAAAATATGAGCCAATTTATATTGATTCCTCTGATGGTTTTAAAGTATATAACTTACTAGTTGAGAATAGTATCAAAGCGAGAACTAGTGATGCAAATATCTATGTTCCTGAAAATATGATTGACGAGGCTATGCGTATTTTACGTGAAAATGGGTACATACCAGCACCTAGCTCTCAACAAGCACAGTTGCTATTAGAAAGACAAATTGCAGAAGATATAAGGACTAGGATAATTCAAACGAATATTGTTACAGATGCAATTGTTTCTGTGGAGGACAGAAATGTATCTGTTATATTAACATTATTAAATGATGATGATAGACTTTCTGAACAGAAGATAGATACACTTGTTGAGATTATAGCAAGTGTTATACCACATTTTTCAGCTATTATGATAGTAGATTCTAATTTTAACTATTATGATTTAAATTATTAAGGTCAGACAATTTATTTACTATCCAATCAGCAGTATCAAATGCAATTTTATAGCCATGGCAGGCTATTGGTAATGCAACTGGTTTTAAGTCATCAGTAATTATATTCCCGATGGCAGATACGCATGCTTGATTTAAGGGACAAGATTCACAGCCTTTTACAAATCCAAAATTATTTATCTTTTCGATTTTATTCCAATCAATACCGGATATAACATTACCTAAAAGCAAATTTTGATTTCCAACTGCTCCTGCATATGGATATATATTTCCATTTGTTGCTATTGAGTATGCCATATCTCGTCTTACTTTTGTTTTACTTAATTCAAAATCGCTTAAATAACAAGAAATCATATCGTCAATTTTATTGATACTTGCTTTATCATTATTCTGTATCCATTTTACATATTCTCCGGCAATCTTTTCATATTCTCTTCTTAATATTTCAACATGTTTAACATTCCAACTTGCTGAGTAATCAAGAAATAAATTCATATGTCTAAACCCAAGATTATATAAATGAAATATATTATCAGAAAAAATATTTACATTTTTTGGAGTTATAACACTTGATGAATACAGTTTATATTTAGTAATTTTATCTTTAATTTTATTAATATCTAATAATGCACAATCATTCTCATTAACTCTGTTGTCATTATTTTGCAGTCCATCATAAGATACCGCTATTATTATATTATGTTCTTTAGCATATTCTAAAAAATCTTCATTAAGCAAAGTTCCATTTGTTACAACCCCCAAATATACTGTTAATGAAGTTTCAATATTTGAGATATATTCTACAACTTTTCTCAATAAAGATTCTTCCAGTAATGGCTCTCCACCATAAAATAATACACGAACATAATTTTTACTGGAAGCAAAAACAGCATCCATTGCTGCGAATGCTATTTCTTCAGTCATCTTTTGCTCACCTGGCTTCATAAAGCAGTATTTACATCGTAAATTACAACCTTCAGTTAAATGTAAAACTATATTATCCATTTACTTTTCGATTCCTTTAAAGAAATTCAATAACACTATTAAACCAAGCACTGCTGCCGCCGACTACAAATGATTGTCCCGGGCGTTCCGTAGGAGACACTATATCATTTCCATTGTCATTATCACTACTTAATCCAAAATGCAATAATATTGCCAGTAAAGTTACTCCACCTACAGATAAACCTATTTTCAATAATATTCTTTTCTTCTTATTTTCAATTTCCGAGCAATCGTATTGAGTTACTTGTAATTCATTATTTTCGCTATTCATAAATTCATCCTCCAAATTATTTTCACTTATATTGCCCCACAACAAGAATTCTTATAAAATTATAGTACAATGAATCAAAAAATACAAGAGGATTAGTTTTCATTTTAAACAAAACCTGTCATACCCGCTGACAGGTTTTGCTATGCACATTTTATTTTACAATCTATACTATCCCTCTGTATGCAGAGTAATATCTGTCGCCTAGTTCGTATATAGCAGCGCGGGAGAAATGTATTTCGTCTTCGTTGCCATCTGCTTCTGCTCCATATTCCTCAAAATTAGATTTTAACCCGTTTGTTTCTACAAAAGCGGAGTATCTTACCAATTCACACACAGCACGGATTGCTTCGATTATTGGTGTGCAAATTTCAATATTGTTTTGTTTCCACTGCTGTACAAAATCTCCTGCAATAAAAGGAAGATTTGATTGTTTAAACTCGTCTCGAACAGTTTGTACAAGTGTTGAAAGATTTTTATAGTGCGTATCGAAGTCTACTCCATTACCGGCATCTGTTTCTCCTTGATGCCACAGAAATGCAACCAATTTATTTTCGTTGTTAAGATTAATCGCAGTTTTAATCATTTCTATCATTTGTAAATAGAGATCATCCTTTAGCCCCCACCGATTATCAGAAAAACCTGTACCACCAACTGCCGCACGTATAATCAACAATTTGCGGTCTTTTGCTAATAGGTCATCCCCGATATAGCGCCTGGCAAACTCCAAAGATAAATCGCTCCTAATTTGATTTCCGATTACACGTTCCTGAGCAATCGAAATTGTAAAATCCTGATTTAAGTGCCACACTCTGCCATCAGGATAGTATGGATTTGATACATAACCATGTCCTGTTCCGTCACTGTTTGATTGGCCTCCTTGAATAATAATGTCAAACTTCTCTTTACTAAAATCCTTTAGCATAATTCTTCCATCCTTTTTATATAAATAATTTTTCTAAAATCTTCCTGAATTTTTGGCAAATTTACACATTAAAATGTAAAAAAATTGCTAATATTTCTATCTGTTTGCCGTTTACTCCGATTATCGCAGTAAACGGTTTGTTCTTATGTGTAAAATGGAGTATCAGTACAATCTATATTTTGCAAGTCAAAACATGAGGTGATAGAGATATGAAACCACGTAGTAGTAAACCTGGTGATAAGAACATGATTGGTGCAAATATAGTGAGAATTAGAAAAGAGAAAAATCTCAAACAAAAAGATTTGCTCGCCAGACTGCAAACTAAAGGAATAGAAATTAGTGCAACCGGTTTATCTCAACTGGAGGGGCAATATAGAAAAGCAACTGATTATGAGCTTTTGGCTGTTTCTGAATCCTTGCACGTGGATTTTTCAGATTTATTAAGACGTGATGTTGTAGAGTAACGGTAAGGTTTTACAACAGCATTTCTGATACTTTTTTGTCGCAATATCCGCAACGGTCGATACCACTTCTTGATACTAATCTTGGTAAATATGTGTCTGATCTTGTTATACACGCCGGGTTTACACATTCACCCGGAGCGGCATCAGGGTCATTTTCGGTTATTGGTGGATGTTCTCTGGGAAGGTGCATAAACTCAAGCAAAAGCGCCATTCGTATTAACATTCCGTATCTTGCTTGTTCAAAATATGCGGCACGTGGGTCTGTGTCAACATCTGTTGCGATTTCACCATATCGTGGCAGAGGGTGCATGATTTGCATGTCTTTTTTTGCACCATCGAGCATTTTTTTCGTTAATACATATACATCTTTAAGTCGTCTGTATTCTCCTGCATCTTTAAAGCGTTCACGTTGAATACGTGTCATATACAGTATATCCAGTTCGGGTATGCAGTCGATTAGTGTTTCTGATTCAATAAAGTTTTGCTCTACATTTTTCATGCGGTCAAGCACATAGTCAGGGAGTCTAAGCTCGTGCGGTGAAATGAGGTAGAAGCTAATGTTTGGAAACATCTCCATTGCTTCAACAAGAGAGTGGACGGTTCGTCCATGCTTGAGGTCACCACAAAGACCAATGCGAATATTGCCTATACTTCCACGTTTTTGTGCGATTGTTGTGAGGTCGGTTAGTGTTTGAGTTGGGTGCGAGTGTCCGCCGTCGCCTGCATTTATAATTGGCACTTCTGAGTATAAAGCGGCTGCTGTTGCAGAGCCTTCTTGCGGGCTTCGTATAACTATTGTTGATGAATATGCGGCGGTCATGCGGATTGTATCAGCTAAAGTTTCACCCTTTGACGCTGATGTTCCCACAGGGTCAGAGAAGCCAAAGACGCCGGCACCTAATCGTTGTGCTGCCGCCTGAAACGAAAAGTTCGTTCGTGTACTTGGCTCGTAAAACATTGAAGCGAGGATTTTTCCTCTGCATGAATCTGCATATACTCCGGGTCTTGCAATAATATCCCGGCATCGTGAGTACAAATCATCCCACCAGTCTCTTTTCATATCTGCCACATTTACCAGTTTTCGCATTTGTGTCATTTATAGTCCTCCGCTTCTTATGGGGTTCAGTTTTTCATTAACAAGTATAACACAGCTTTTTGCACATGTAGACGATTTTCTGCTTCGTCGAAAATTTCATCTGCATGTTTTTCAAACACTTCTTCCGATATTTCTTCACCTTTGTGTGCAGGTAAACAATGCTGTATCATACATTTTGGATTTGCAAGAGCTAAGATCTCTTCGTTTACTTGATAGCCGGCAAAAGCTTTTTGACGTTTTGCCATTTCTTCTTCTTGCCCCATTGATGCCCAAACATCGGTGAAAATAACATCAGCATCTTTTGCTGCAATTTTCGGGTCATTTGTGAGTTCAAAGCTATAGTCTGTGACAGTTGCGGCAAAATCCAGTATTTGTTTGTCCGGTGTATATCCATCAGGACATGCAGCAGAGACGTTCATGCCGGATTTTAAGCACCCGACTATGAGCGAGTTTGCAACATTATTTCCGTCACCAATCCAACAAACCTTAAGACCTTCGAGCTTACCTTTATGCTCACGTATGGTCATTAAATCTGCGAGAAGTTGGCAAGGGTGCTCAAAATCCGTAAGTCCGTTTATAACCGGAACTGTTGACCACTCAGCAAGCTCCTCAACCACATCTTGTCCGAATGTGCGTATCATAATGGCATCACAATATCTGCTAAGCACTCTCGCTGTGTCTTTTATCGGCTCTCCACGCCCCAGCTGACTGTCTGCATTTGAGAGGAAAATTGCATGTCCGCCAAGATGTGTCATTGTAACTTCAAATGATACACGAGTCCTAGTTGAGTTTTTTTCAAAAATCATAACAAGCGTTTTATTTGGTGGGAAATCGTGTTTTCTTCTTTCTTTCCACTCGGCTTTTAGTTTCTCTGCGGTATTTAAGATTAATAATATATCGTCTTTTGATAAATCAAGTAGTTTCTTTAAATCTTTTTTCATGATTAAATCTCTTTCTCAAGTGTTTTCTTTAAAATAACAAGTCCTTTGTTTATTTCGTCATACGAGATTGTCAGTGGCGGAAGTATTCTTAGAGCGTCTGTGCCTGCTGTCAGAATCAACAATCCGTTTAGAGAACATTGCTCTGCTAACGTTCGCGGGACAGCCTCTTTTATAGATATACCAATCATCAAACCTCTGCCTCGAATCTCGTTGATAATCGGGAGCTTCCAGCTTTGGATCTCGTTTGTTATATATTCACCTTTTTTTGCGACCTCAGTTATTGTTGTATCGTCAAGCTGTGAGAGAACTTCCAGTGCGGCAGAAACAGCAATGGGATTTCCACCATACGTTGTAGCGTGAGTACCCAGAGTAAGCACTTTTGAACATTTTTCGTTTGCAATAAATCCACCAAGCGGAAGCCCCCCGGCAATACCTTTTGCAAAGCTTAAAACTTCCGGTTTTACATCGTATTGTTCAAACGCAAATAGTGAGCCTGTTCGACCAACTCCTGTTTGTACTTCATCTGCAAGAAATAGTACATCATTTGCTTTGCATAACTCGGCTACTTCATTTACATATTTTTCATCAAGTGGTAAAACGCCACCTTCACCTTGAATAAACTCAATCAAAACACCGCAAACATCATTTGTTATTTCTGATTTGAGTACTTCTATGTCGTTTGCCGGAACATGCTTAAACCCTTCGGTAAACGGGAAGAAGAAGTTATGGAAAGCATCCTGACCGGTTGCTGCCAGAGTTGTTATCGTTCTGCCGTGGAAGCTTTGCTGTAGAGTAATTATTGTACTTCTGTCTTTACCGTATTTGTCAAAGGAATATTTTCTTGCGAGTTTTATCATTCCTTCGTTTGCTTCCGCTCCTGAGTTTGAGAAAAAGACATTTTTCATGCCTGTTCGTTTTGTGAGAGTTTCAGCAAGCTTAACATACGGCTCTGTGTAATAAAGATTTGATGTGTGCTGTAATTTCATCGCTTGTGCATATATAGCTTCAGCCCATTTTTTGTTTCCGTATCCGATAGAGTTTACGCCAAGACCACTTGTAAAATCTATGTATTCTGTGCCTTCCGGACTATATAGTGTTGCACCCTCACCACGTTCGATGGCAACATCAAAACGTGCGTAAGTCTGCATGACATTTTCTTTATCTAGTTGTTTTATTTTATTACTATTCATAATTATTTCCATTCTTTTTTATTCTAGCTTATCATTGTGCCTGCGCCTTCGTCTGTAAAGAGTTCTAGGAGAATTGCGTGAGGTATTCGACCGTCAAGTATGTGCGCTCGTTGTACACCACCATCTATAGCTTCCACACAACATTCCACTTTTGGTATCATACCGTCTGTTACAATACCTTGTGATTTAAGATTATCTATCTCACTTCGTCGAATATGTTTAATGAGTGTTTCTTCATCATCCTGATTTTCCAGTATTCCGCTTGTGTTGGTAAGAAGAATCAATTTTTCAGCTCCAAGTGCAACAGCCAATTTTGCTGATGCTGTGTCGGCATTTACATTATATGACGTATCGGCATCTACTCCATAAGCAACGGTTGCAATCACAGGTATATAGCCGTCGTGAATTGCCTCATCAACAACTTCGGGATTTACTTTGATAATGTCTCCTACAAGCCCATAGTCAATACCATCATCTCTAAGCATTTTCTCTGCTTCAAGGAGTTTACCATCTAAACCGCAAAGACCAACTGCATTTCCACCCTTACGGACAAGTTTTGATACTAAATCTTTATTGATTTTTCCGCATAAAATACTTTGTACAACGTCCATTGTGTCTTTGTCTGTGTAACGTAAGCCGTTTATAAACCTTGACTCTATATCTAGCTTTTCTAACATCTCGTTTATCTCAGGTCCGCCGCCATGCACAAGAACTGCGTGAATACCAACAAGCTGGAGCAGCACCATATCCTCGATAACAGCTTCAAAGAGTTCATCGCTTATCATAGCGTTTCCGCCATATTTTATAACAATGACTTTTCCTGTGAACTTTTGAATATACGGTAATGCTTCTACTAATGTTTGTACACGCACTTGATTGTTTTTTATCATGATCTATAATCTCCATTTATTTTAATGTAGTCATACGTTATGTCGCAACCCCAACATGTACACTCAAACTCACCTTCGTTAAGGTTTACGTCTATAGTTATATCATGTTCTGTCAGAATTGTCTTGGCTGTTTTTTCATCAAAAGCTAAACCTTTCCCATCTTCGCATACTTTTATACATCCGACATTTGATTCAAAAGCTATATTCACTTTATTGGTATCGAACTCAACACCGGAGTAACCCATAGCACAAAGAATACGCCCCCAGTTTGCATCGTTTCCAAAAATCGCTGCTTTTGTTAATGTTGACGAGATAATAGATTTTGAAATTATCTCTGCTTCATTTTCGCTTTTTGCTCCATATACTCGGCATGTTATAAGGTGTGTTGCACCTTCTCCATCAGAAGCAATCATCTTAGCCAGTTCAATGCAGACAGTTTTTAGAGCTTCTAAAAATATGCCATAATTTTTGCCAGTTTCAGTTATTTCAACATTTCCACCAAGACCGTTTGCCATAAGAGTTAACATGTCGTTTGTTGATGTGTCGCCATCGACAGATACTCTGTTAAAACTAACATTTGTCGCTTCAATTAGTGCTTTGCTAATCATGTCAGAGCTGATTAAACAGTCTGTTGTTATAAAGGCAAGCATTGTTCCCATGTTTGGGTGTATCATTCCACTACCTTTTGCAATACCGCCAAGTGTTAACTCTTTGTTGTCGATAACAAATTCAACCGCACATTCTTTTTTTGTGAGGTCTGTTGTCATAATTGCTGCTGCTGCATCGTCTGAACCCTCGTAAGATAAGCTTTCGACAAGGGTTTTTACGCCACTTTCTACAATATCTATCGGCAGGGTTTGACCTATAACTCCGGTTGATGCTACAAGCACATCCTCCGTGTTGATATTTAGTTGATTTGCAACAGCCTTGCACATTCTAAGTGCGTTTTCGTCTCCGTATGGTGCGCATGCGTTGGCATTGCCACTGTTAGCGAAAACAGCTCTAGCTTTGCCGTTTATGAGATGTTCTTTTGTTATGTTAAGCGGAGCGGCTTTAACTATGTTTTTTGTATAAACCGCTGCTGCTGTACACTCGTTGTCAGACACTATCAAAGCGAGGTCTTTTTTGTCTTTGTTTTTTGTTTTAACGCCGACATGTATACCTGATGCTTTAAATCCTTGTGCGGCACATACACCACCGTTTGTAAACTTTATCATTATTTTTTATTCTCCTGTATTGTTTATTATAGGACTAACCCTGTGTATTCGTCAAAATCCAGCATTATATTCATGTTTTGCACTGCCGCTCCCGAAGCGCCCTTGCCTAAATTGTCAAATTGAGCGGTTAATAAAATGTTTTCATCAAATCCAAGCACACTTAATGTTGTATAATCTGTATCTGCGTTAATATTGCTTGTTTTAAA
>JAITFS010000018.1 GCA_031281195.1 Oscillospiraceae bacterium | reverse complement strand
GTTCATAAAGGTTTAATATTTAGTGTTTTCTATCCGCTCAAAGGAACATCCATGTTCCTCTCGCGGCGCTCCGCATCCATGCTCCGCTTTACGAAAAGCATAAATATCAAACACTTTATTCACTTATCCTTAGTCCCTATGAACTTCTCTAATCGATCCATGCCTTTGATTATGTCTTCCATAGATGCTGCATAAGTTAAGCGAATAAAATCTTTACAGCCAAATCCTATGCATGAAACTGTTGCTACAAGACCTTTTTCTAAAAACGCCATAGCAAAATCATCACTGTTGTTTATGATTCTTCCACCCAGCTCCCGACCGATTAGTTTTTCTATGTTTAGCATAACATAAAATGCACCGTCTGGTTTTGAGCAGCTTACATCCTTTATATTGTTAATGCGGTTTACTATATAATCCCTGCGTTCCTTAAATATATCTCGCATCTCATAAACACTGTTTTGCGGGCCGTTAAGAGCTTCTTCTGCTGCAAGCTGTGAAATCGTGCTTGGAGCGCTGGTTGAGTTGCTAAGATAATTTCCCATAGTTTTTGCGATAGTAAAATTTGATGCCGAGTAACCAATACGCCAACCGGTCATTGCATACGTTTTTGACACACCATTAATGATGATTGTACGTTCCTTGGCTTCTTCACTTAATGCTGCAACACTTGTAAACTTTTTGTTATCATAAACAAATTGATAATAAATCTCGTCCGATATTATATATAAATCGTGTTTTATACATATATCAATCAGGGCTTTTAGCTCATTGGCTGAATAAAGCATACCTGTTGGGTTTGAGGGGTTACACAAAATCAGCAGCTTAGTTTTGTCCGTGATATTTGCTTCTAGTTGTTTGCTGTTAATTTTAAAATCATCAGATTCTTTTGCGTTAATAATAACAGGTATTCCACCTACCATTTTTATAACCTCATCATAAGTTACCCAATATGGTGCAGGCAAAATCACCTCATCACCACTGTTGATAAGTGAGCATAGGGTTATGTAAATATTATGCTTTGCACCGCTGGCAACGACAATTTGCTCCGGTGTGTAGTCTAAATTACAGTCAGCTTTTAACCTGTTTACAACTGCTTGACGTAAGCTTAGAAGACCACTTGCAGGAGTGTATTTTGTTTGGTTATGGTTGATAGCTTTTATTGCTGCTTCTTTTATATTACTCGGTGTGTTAAAGTCGGGTTCACCTGCTGCAAAGCCAACAACATCTATACCTTCACTTTTCATTTTTTTGTATAATGCATCAACCTGCAAAGTTGTTGAGGCATGTACTTCTAATGCAATTCTTGATAAATCCTTCATCAAAAAATAACTCCATGTAATACAAAAATTAGCACTAGTACAGGTACAACTGCAAGGCAAACAGCGAGTATAATACCCGTGACAAAGCTACCTTTTTTTACAACCTGTGAATCAGGTTTTTCGATGAGTTTTGCTTTTTGCAAAGCGTGTGATAGAGGTTTGTATAAAAGCATTGTTGTAGCAGAACCAAGACCGTATTTTATAAGGTTAAACGGCAGGAAAATTGTTGATAACATTGGAACTATTGCTGCTCTTGGAAATCCTCTATAAATTGGAGTGATTATATAGTTCCACATAATCATAACGCCTGTGACAAATAACCACCCGATAATTAACCCCAATACCGCTCCTTTAAGTGTACGCATTTGTCTGTATATAATCGCTGCGGGTAGTGCAAATGAACATGATGATAGTACATTCATCGCAAATCCAACCCAGCCGTCAGCACTTACTGTTATCATTTCTACGAATGAAACAATAAACGACATTGCAACAACTGCAATCGGTCCTAGTATAAAACCACCAAGTGCAATAATTATATCCTTTGGGTCATAAATCAGAAATGGTGCAGCCGGCATAAAGTTAATACGTACAACTAACATTAAAACACACGCAATCGCACTGAGCATTGCCAGAGTTGTTAATTGTTTTGTACTTTTCATTTGCATAAATCATTATCCCTTTACAAAATGTTTTGTTATATTGTTTTATTGATTTGATTAGTTTTTATTTTTTATACTAAAAATAATCAGGTAAGTCTTAGCGTTTTTATTTCTCAAATAAATCTGCTTCTGTTATTAAAGTTACATTGTTTTCTTTTAGTATTTTTATAGCAAATTCATTTTCACTTGCAATACGGAGAATTACAAACGCTCTATCCTTACTATGTGATACAAAGGCATAAGTGTATTCAACATCAATATCTCTGTCAGCTAATATTCGAAGCACAGCAGCAAGACTACCCGGTTTATCACCAACAGCAACCGGAATCACTTCATTAATCATAACAATATACCCAACTTCCTTGAGTACATTAAAAGCATGGTCGGGATTTGGTACAATCACTCTAAGAATACCAAAATCCGCAGTATCGGCAAGAGATAATGCACGCAAATCAATATCAGCATTTGCTAGTGTTTCCAGTGCTTCTACCAGTTGTCCCGGCTTGTTTTCCAAGAAAACCGAAAGTTGTTTAATCGTCATAGTTACTACTCCTGTCAGATTTTCCTATTATCAATAACGCGAATGGCTTTACCTTCACTTCTAACCATTGATTTTGGTGCAACAAGAGATACTTTCGCAGAAATACCAAGAATCTTCTTAATATTTTCGCTAATTTCTTTTTCTCTACCCTCCACACCACGAACAGTATCTGAAAACATTTCGGGTGATAACTCAACCCTCACCTCTAGTGTATCAGTATGATTTATTCTGTCAATAACAAGTTGATAATTTGCGGACAAACCATATTCGATTAGCACAGTTTCAATTTGTGACGGGAATACGTTTACGCCCCGTATAATCAGCATATCGTCACTGCGACCCATAAGTCTTGACATTTTTATAAGTGTTCTGCCACATGAGCAATCATCACGCTTTAAGACACAAATATCTCTTGTACGATAACGAAGAAGCGGAAACGCCTTCTTTGTTATACATGTAAATACTAACTCGCCTTCCTCACCATAAGGTAAAACCTCCAGGGTTTTTGGATTTATGATTTCAGGTATAAAGTTATCTTCATTTACGTGCATACCTGTTTGTTCGACACATTCAAATGAAACGCCGGGGCCTGATGTTTCAGTTAATCCATAAATATCATAAGCTTTTATGCCTAGCTTTTTTTCGAGCCGTTCACGCATCTCATTACTCCACGCTTCAGCACCGAAAATACCGGCTTTTAACTTTATTTTATCATTTAAACCTGCTTCCTCGATGCTTTCTGATAAATACTCGGCATACGAAGGAGTGCAGCAAAGAATGGTCGCTTTAAGGTCGCACATAAATTGGAGTTGCCTCTCTGTAAAACCCGAAGACATTGGTAGCGTGAGGCTTCCGACTTTATGAGAACCACCGTTTAAGCCCGGCCCGCCTGTGAAAAGCCCAAATCCGTAAGCAACCTGAACAACATCTTCTTTTGTGCCACCTGCGGCAACAATTGCACGAGCACAACAATCCTCCCAAATATCAATGTCGTTTTTTGTATAAAACGCAATAATACGCTTCCCTGTTGTACCGGTGGTTGACTGAATACGCACAGTTTCAGATAATGGAACACCCAGCAAACCATAAGGATATGTGTCACGCAAATCTTCCTTTGTAACAAACGGCAGTTTATGTAAATCGTTAATAGATTTGATATCATCAGGCGTAATACCAATGTCTATCATTTTGTTTTTGTAGTATGGAACATTATCCCAAACATGCTTAACCTGACTTACAAGTCGGTTATTTTGCAAATCTGTCATATTGGAACGGGACATTGTTTCTATGTTTTTTTGATAATAATTCACGCCGATGCACCTAGCTCAAATGCCTTTTTGTTTATTTCGAGTAACTTCGGAGGAACAACATCCTCTAACGCTTTTTGCCATGTTTCGTTAGAAAATGGGAAATATTTTGAAAGCTTACCCATCATTACAATATTTACTGCTTTTGTTGACCCGGCTTTTTCAGCCAAAGAAAGAGCGTCAATTGCATAAACAATTGCACCGGTTTCTTCCATCTTTTCAACAAGATTTGACGGATACTCCGCTGCACCAATGATAACCGGCATCGGGTTTATTTGCTGAGTATTTGTCACCACAGTACCACCGGGGGCGAGCAAATCCAACCAACGCGCAGCTTCTAACAGCTCAAACGAAACTAACAGCTCAGCTTGACCCTTATCAACTATCGGTGAGTTCACTTTTTCGCCATAACGCACATAAGTTACAACACTTCCGCCACGTTGACTCATTCCATGCACCTCTGATACCTTGGCATCATATCCCTCTATAAGCAACGCACGACCCATAAGATTACAAGCGAGCAAGCTTCCCTGTCCGCCGACTCCAACTATTACAATATTTTTGGTTTCCATATATCTAATCCCTTTCATTTTTCTATCATTTCATAATCTTTTTCCATAAAAACGCAGTCTTTAGGGGATTGCGGCTCGAAGACCGCAATGACGGTTTTTATTAAAGTATCTCAAATGCGTTAAACTTGCAGAGCTGTGTGCAAACTTTACAACCTACGCATAAAGTCTGATTTACTCTTGCTTTTTTATCCTTAAAACTAAGAGTAGGACAACCTATCTTCATACACATCTTACAACCGGTACATTTATCCTCAATCACTAAAAGAGGTGGATTTGGTTTTGACGTTTTGAGCAGCATACAAGGTCTTCTTGCGATAATAACCGACGCACCGGGTGTTTGCATTTCCTCTCTGATAACTCTTTCACACTCGGGCAAATCATTAGGATCAACAACAATTACACGCTTTATACCAACTGCTTTGCAAACAGCCTCTAAGTCCATTTTTCCGACCGGCTCACCTTTGATATTTACCCCTGTTGTTGGGTTCTCTTGATGCCCTGTCATACCTGTTGTGGAGTTATCGGCAATGATAATTGTTGAGTCCGATTGATTGTACGCAACATCAATAAGCCCGTTTATACCCATGTGAGCAAATGTTGAGTCACCAATTACACACACAGCATTTTTGCCACCTGCTCTGACATACCCGTGCAACCCTGAAATCGAACCACCCATGCAGATTGTTGTGTCCATCGCAGAAAGTGGAGGTGTTGCACCTAATGTGTAGCAACCTATATCACCATGAACCATTGCTCCGATTTTGCCGAGAACATGGAATAGACCTCTATGTGAACAACCTGCACACATAACAGGCGGACGCATTGGTATCACATCGTCCAGCGCTATACCCTTGTTAAACGGTACTCCCAACTTTTCTGCAATAATATTCGGCGAAAGCTCTCCGCATATTGAAAATAGTTCTTTACCTGTAACTTTTAGACCCAATACCTTACAATGATTTTCGATAAACGGGTCAAGCTCCTCAACAACCACTAAACGCTTTACAAGACTTGCAAACTCTGTAATCATTTTCTCAGGAAGTGGATAACACATCCCTATTTTTAACACGCTGGCTTTATCACCAAAAACCTCTTTGACGTATTGATAACAAGTCCCTGATGTGATTATTCCAAGCTCAAATTCACCGCTTGCATTTTTTTCACCCATCTCTATGCGGTTTAAGAATGTATCTTCTGCCATTGCGATTAGCTTGTTTGTCCGCTCCTCAACAATTGGGTGGCGTGCCCGTGCAAAACCGGGCATCATCACGTATTTTGGTATATTTCTCACATACTCACGAATTGGCGGCTCAACACGCTCTGATGTTTTGACAATACTTTGCGAGTGACTGATACGTGTGCTGAGCCTGATAAATACAGGCGTGTCGAACTCTTCTGACATTTCGTAAGCAAACTTTGTGTATTCGAGACATTCCGCAGAATCAGCAGGTTCAAGCATTGGCACTTTTGCCGCTCTGGCATAATGGCGTGAGTCCTGCTCATTTTGAGACGAGTGCATTCCCGGCTCATCGGCAACTGCACAGACCATCCCTGCGTTAACCCCTGTATAAGATATAGTGAAAAGTGTGTCGGCAGCGACGTTCAGACCAACATGCTTCATGCCTGAAAAACTACGTCTCCCTGCAACAGACGCTCCCCACGCAACCTCCATAGCAACCTTTTCATTTGGTGCCCACTCGGTATAAATCTCGTCATATTTTGCTAAATTGAGTGTGATTTCTGTGCTTGGCGTGCCGGGATAACTGGAAGCAACTTTTATACCTGCCTCCCACGCTCCACGTGCAACCGCCGCATTCCCTAGTAATAATTCCTTCATATTCCCTCCAAATTCACTTGGTAATAAAATCGTTATTAAACAATATTTGCGATAACATACAAAAAAAGTCTCCTTAGATTTGACTTATCATAATCTA
>JAITFS010000001.1 GCA_031281195.1 Oscillospiraceae bacterium | reverse complement strand
CTGTGGTGGCCTCACACAGAAGCACTTTATGCAACCTTGCTTGCATACTCAGTTACAAAGGATGCAAAACACGAAGCTTGGTTTGAAAAAATGCACAAGTATTCGTTTAAGCATTTTGCGGATGGAAATAAAGAGTGGTACGGTTATTTACGCAGAGACGGCAGCATATCAAATTATGCAAAGGGTTCAATATGGAAAGGCCCGTTCCATTTACCAAGAGCATTATTATTATGTACAGAATTGTTGGAGAAAATGCTATGAAAAAGATTTTAGTAATTCCGCTTGATGAGCGGCCATGTAATTATGATTTTCCCAAGCTTATGGCACGAGATAGTGGATATGAGGTTATATTACCACCACGTGATATTTTAGGTCGAAAAAAAGCTCCGGGAAATGTTGACACTATTTGGAATTGGTTTGTAGAAAATGTAAAAACTTGCAGTGATGCAGTTATTTCTATCGATTGTTTGCTTTTCTCAGGGATTGTACCTTCACGACTGCATAATGAAAAAGTTGAAGCTTTGATTGAGAAGTTAAATAAACTAAGAGATATAAAAAATGAAAATCCATCTCTTAATATATATGCGTTTAACTTAATAATGCGAAACCCCACATATTCCAGTGATGATGAAGAACCGGATTATTATGGCAAGTGGGGTGCGGAGATTCATCGTTGGGGATATATCCGGCATAAAAAGGAAATTGGTATTGCTACAAAAGATGAGGAAAAAGAGCTGAAAGACATAAAGAAGCGTTTACCACGAAAATATCTAACAGATTATCTTGATAGACGAGCTGTAAATATTGAGGTGAACAAAGAGTTTGCAAATCTTGTTGCTGACGGAGTTTTTGCATTTGCGTTATATCCGCAGGATGACTCATCACCTTATGGGTTAACTGCAAAAGACCAGCAAATTGTACGTGAGAAGATTAAGCAGCTTGACATTGAGACAAAGGTATATATGTACCCGGAGGCTGATGCCGCAGTTAACACGCTTCTCATTCGTGCGATAAACAACCGTGAAAATCGCCGTCCGCTTGTTTTTCCGAAATATGCAAGCAGTATGGGCAGTATGGTTATCCCGCTTTTTGAAGATAGGATTGTAGGAGAAACCATCAAGTATCAGATTTTAGCAGCAGGTGGTCTAGTGGCAACTTCAGCAAGCGAAGCTGATATAGTTTTGCTAATAAATATCCCAAGCGGGAATATGTTGGATAGATATGAAGTGTACGAAATGAAGTCCGATTTACCCTCGTTAGAATATGATGCAAACAGAAACTTAATTGAGCTTATTGAGTATGCAGCTTATGTTATAGAAACGCTAGGAAAAAGTGTTGTGTTTGCTGATATTGCGTATTGTAATGGTGGTGACCCGCTGCTGCTTCGTTTGCTTCGCCAAAAAGGATTATTGTTTAAGCTAGCAGGTTATGCAGGGTGGAACACATCATCAAACTCACTCGGTACTTGTATACCAATGGGTATGCTATATAACATCACAGGTGAAACCAACGCGCATAAGGATTTTCTGGCATTACGATATGTTGAGGATATTGGATATGATTCGGGTGTTCGCCATGAGGTTTCAGAAAATGTACTGCACCAGTATGAGCTTGACTACACTGAATTAGATGGACAGCATGGACGTATTGCAGGTGTTATTCGAGAGAAATTGCAAGATTTTGCAGATGAGTATCTTAGTAGTGATAAAGGTCATGTTGTTGTAAAGGATTGTTACATGCCGTGGAACAGAATGTTTGAGGTAGGCTTAGACGTTGAGTATAAATCGTTGTAAGGGAGTTGTAGGTATGAATGAAAAGCAAAAAATACGAGAGCAGCTTATCAATCTTGGAGTAAACCCGGGTGATGTTGTAATGATGCATTCATCTATGAAATCATTAGGTACAAAGCTAACACCAAGCGAGTTTTTGCAAGTGCTGATGGATTTACTTGATGATGATGGTACTTTACTCTTACCTGCACTTACTTATGAAGGAGTAACAAGTGAAAATCCTGTGTTTTCTGCACTGGAAAGTGAACCATGCGTAGGAGTTTTACCAAAAACATTTATGAAAATGCCCGGTGTAAAACGTAGTATTCACCCGACACATTCTGTTTTTGCGTGGGGAAAAAGAGCTGATGAGTTAACGAGTCGCCACTACATAGATAACACGCCGGTAGGTGAAAACTCCCCATTTATGCTTATAACAGAAATGGATGGAAAATTGTTGTTTATAGGTGACATTCTCTATTCATGTACTTATATGCACGGGCTGGAAGAGATTGCTAATGCTCCGTATGTTATGAAAAAAGATCAGGTAAGCTTCACGTTAGTTGACGAAAACGGAAAAAGTGCTGAAAAACTCTATTTTGTGCATGACTTTGAAGATTGGGAGCAGGAGTACGAAAGAATCCGAGATATTTTATCAGAACCATATATAAAAACCGGCATAGTTTGTGACGCACCATGTACACTAATTTCTGCAAAAGACTTAAAAAAAGCTGCACTTTTGGAGTTTGAAAAAGATGCATATTCATTCGTTAGCAAGAAACAGAATTAAATGATATTTTTGCGAAACGCTTATAGATACTATGGTTTGGTTTATATATGAATAATATTATAAGAAAAAATACATTTACTCCACCGATTTTTGCAGAAATTGACATAAATGACAACTCAAACAAAGATGGTGAAGTAAATCAACAAACAGAAGCAAACGGTCAGTCTGTTATTTTATCAACGGCTTCAAATGTACAATCTATCGCACAGCCGATTGCACCAAGAGTTCATGACCCTATTCGTGAGCGTTTTTATGAAATGAGACGGCTAACACTGGAAAAGCCATACTCACGAAATGACTCTGAACTTTTTTATAGACAAGCACGGTTTATGGAGGATTTCACAGACGATTTTGATGGAAATGCAAAGTTTAATATGTATTTTCCATATTATCAAAACATGGGTTATGACTATCTACGCACATATTTCACATGGCGTACAAAGGTGCGAAACGGTGAGATGACTTCTACATCGCTTTCTTATGTTTATTTATATATTTATGAACTGTTGTCGGGTATCGGAGTTAGTGACCCTACTGACGGATTAAACAAACTGCTTGCTGTATGGGAAAAGTTTCACGTTGAGCATCCTTCGATAGAAAAATACCTTTCAAAATGGTTAAAGGATTATTTCGTTTTTTATGAAATGCCGCTCAGTTTTTCAGATTTTATTAATGAGTTTAATATGCAGCGTTTTTATTCATTATCATTACTTTTTGATAAACATGCTCAAAATCGGCTGATTATGTGGAACAGTGTTTCAAGCTATGATGCGCTAAACTCTAAGTTTTATAAAGATGATAATGCTGAACTTTTTATTGATTGTTTTGATGCTGTTCTTAATAAAATTGAGGAGTTTTGTGATAACCGAAATGTTCGTTTTGAAGATTTGCTTGTATATAGCGTAAGTCGCAGGACACCTTGGCAGCCGTTTAAGCGTGCTTTATTTGGCAGTAGAACACGACAGAACGACCGTGAAGTTCATATTTCTGCGTATGAACGTTATTTTTGCAAGCATGGTCAGTGGACAGCTAATTTGCCGGTTTATTACTCCAGCCAAAAGGATTTTGTCGGTTATATCATCAAAAAAACCGAAGCTTGCTTGCGTAATGTCGTTGGTTATAAATACAAGCTAGTTGCTGATATAAAACCAAACAGCAAGCCTTTTAGAGAGTTGCAGCGTTTGGCTTCGAAAAGAAGTGAGCTAGATAAGATTATTGAAAAAGCAGTGTTCGATTTCTACGCAGATAAAACACGAACTATAGTAGAGGTTGACCATACAAATCTGGCACGTATACGCAAGGAAGCTCTTGGTATACAAGAGCAACTCACTGTCGAAGAAGATATTATAGAGCAAAAAGTGGAAGCTGCACCACCGATTATTCCTGATGAACCTCTCACTCTTAGTTATGCTGATGGTTGGAAGGCTTTAAAGAAAGCACTAACTGATGTTGAGAAAAAAGCTTTGTTGATTGCTTTATTTGACAGTGACCGTATAAAAGAGTTCGCTGATGAAAATGGTATTATGCTGGAAGTTCTTGCGGACAGTATTAATGAGAAAGCCTCCGACTACATCGGAGATAGTCTCATTGAGCTAAGTGATGAAATCCAAGTATTCGACGAATACCGCGAAAACGTAGAAGCACTGGTGGGGTAGCAGATAATCAATATTTATCCCATATTACTTTAGCAACAATTCGTCTAGTGCTGTTAAACCGAGAACATTTTGTACGTTTTCTGAGGGATTTTCAATTTGAAGACTTCCGCCTATATCATTGAATTTTTTATACATAGTGAGCAACGCTCTGATACCGGCGGAACTAAGTGTTTCCACAAAACACATATTGATAACAACATTGGTGTATCCCAATTCTACCGCTTTTTTTAGCTTATGCTCAATATGTGACGCTTCTCTGACGGACACTCGCCCTTTCATAACATAATAACATCTAGTTCTTGTACTGCTTTCTTCAGTAAATGAAAAACCACTTTTATCAGCGTTGTACCCAATTCTTGTTATTGTGTCCATAAATAACTCTCCTATCGCTAATTTCTTTTTTGCGAAAAATTATATTAAGTGTTATAATCGTCAATAAGGTATCTCTGAAATAAATGAAATGGAGTGTGATAATAATGCTATATGTTTGGTCTGATGAATTGGCAACCGGTAATGTAATGATTGATACTCAACATAAACAGTTAATCAAGATGGTAAATGATTTGATGGAAGCTTGCAAAAGTGGACATGGACGCGCTAAACTCAGTTCAACTATGCAGTTTCTAATTGATTATACCATAAAACACTTTGCAGACGAGGAAAAATTACAACATCAGCATAGTTACCCTGATTTTGCTAACCATAGAAAACTGCATGAAGCTTTTAAGGTAACAGTGCTGGAACTCGACAAAGAGCTTAAAGCAGA
>JAITFS010000187.1 GCA_031281195.1 Oscillospiraceae bacterium | reverse complement strand
AAGATAAGTTGTAATGTTTTCAAATCTTTAAAATTATCAAAACGTTCAGCAATATACATAATTTGCCGACCTGATTCAATTGATCTTTGAATGTTATGTGTACCGGAACTATGAAACTCTGGTAGTGTCATAGCAAATTCCAACAATTGTTTAAAATCACCTCTATCAAAATAAGCCTCACCCTTTGTAAAGTCGATGTATTCATTGAGACTAAGTGCAATTATAGATTGCACAAACATTCTCCTATCTATAGACACACCTAAAGGACTGGTCGCATCAGGATTGTTTGTGAGCGTTTCCAAAAATTCTTCCATGTTCCATCCCATTTCATCAACCAATATCGCTGGGTTACCAACAATTGTGTTTATATAAAATGATTGGAAAACATAATACAGACCAGAGTTGACCTCAGAAGCACGAAGCACACCGCTCAGAAACGAATCTCGGTTAAACTCGGGGTCTGCGTCTATTAGCTCATAGAGGTCAACCAAAAACCCACTCGAGATGTACTGAGTAATCGGAAGCCCTGTGACATCAAGAATATCCGGTACTTTTCCTGCTGTTATCTCAATTGTTAACTGGTATAAACCAGCATACGGATTGTTATGGGTAGCAAATCTTGCATAATCATCAATTTGTACATTATACAAAGGATTTGTCCTATTGAAATTAGCAACTGCCCGCTCTAATACTCTATCTATATCAAAAACGACCAATGTGAGTGTGGTTTGCTCCGGCACATCCTCAAGTGGCACTCTGGTTAACATAATAAATGTTGTTATAAATTCAAAAGTTTCAAAGTCTAAAAAGCGTTCAGTACCGAGTATTCGACCGTCTGAGAGTAGGTGAACATCATTAGTATCACTTGGAGATAGTTTTACATCCTCCCAGTCAAATAATATAACAGTTTCATTTGTTTCTATCACAAAACCATATAATTCTGTGCGATTATCAATTAGAAAATCAAAACCTCTGCCTCCTGCAAATACTTCTCTTGCATCAGAAGGAAATCCAACTGGATCATTAAATCTCCTGTTGGATAAGTCAATTTTTTTGTAATACCGATGTCCGAATGAACCTCCGGCAATCCATACGCCTACCACAGAACCGTCTTGTAATCTAATCAGTTTTATTAAATCGCTAACATCATCTAGCTGGAATAATTCTTTACCTATATTATCAAAAACATAAACACGATAACCATTTTGATAATGTAAAAGTGCATAAGCGTTACCCTCATCATCAATTGCAAAAGATTCAACTAACAAATCTGAACTCAAAATAGCACTTAGATTTATAGAAAGTATTTCTGAGCCTGTAGCATCCAATTTTCTTAACTTTACATACGAATCTAGTTCGATTAAATACCGTGCTTTTTCAGAATCATCACCACTAAAATCTGCCGGTAAATCATAGTCATATAAATAACCATCCTCAACCACCCAGATATTTCCATCAGCATCTACTAACATAGATTGAATATATACGATACCATAAGCATCTGTTTCATCAGCACCATCATTAACCGGGTTATATTCAATTAGCTCTGTAATTTCTGAACCGTTAAAGTTTGCAGTGAACAATCTGTCTTTCCAATTGTTTGAAGCTTCATCATATTCAACAAGTGTTGAAAAATACACCTTATCGTCAGTGAACGCAGTGCTTGTAATCTCTCTGAAATCACCTGATATATCAAAGAACTCAGGCAAAAACACATAACCTTCCATGTTAAAATCAATACTTCCACCATCACCCTTACTATCCTCGTTACCCTTATTACCATTGTCACTAGGGTCAAGAGTTTTACAATTGGCTAAGAGTAATATGAGCACCATCAATGATAGTGATGTTATGATAAACTTAAATATTCTCAACTTTTTATCCTCCTTTTGTATGAGGCACTTTTCATATACTACATGGCAATACTAACATACCAGTTCATAATTAATAATTCAATAGTAACTACATAAATGTAATAATTTCTTCATAATTATAAAAAAACTTCAAAAGTGCTATAATGCATAAAGTTTCGTTTGCATTTTATGTATTTTTGTAGTATATTTTTGTAAGAATGTTATACTACTAATTATGTAATAAAAGAGGTTAAATGTCATTTTGACATTTAACCTCAAAGTATTGCAAATGCTAGATTTACAAGAGGTGTAAAGTATGAACAAACAATCAATTATGACACCGGAGCAATCATTTTTTGCTGTGTTTTGTATTGAATCACTAGCTGATGAGTTAAAGATAAAAGGTGATGAGGTATATGAGCTTCTTACAGAAAAAAGTGATATACTGGATTCTTATATTATTCCAAACTTTTCTTCTTTGCACACCCAAGGTAAAGGTTACATAGTAGATGAGTTGATAACACTAATGAAAAACCGCGAGGTGTTACAATGACAGCAAATCGAACACTTATTGGTCATAAATGTGCAGGTGTTATAAGTGAATATTCGAAACTAGAAAACATTCCGTTACGTGAGGCTTTCGATGTGTTTTATAAGTCAAAGCTGTATATTCTTATACGAGATGGTATCTCAGATATGCACTGCCGTAGTGACGGTTATCTTGCTGAAGAATTACAAATAGAAAAATCATTATAAATTTTAAGCTTAGTTATCAAAAGAGGTTAAATGCCATTTTGGCATTTAACCTCAATGTGTTGCTATTGCAAGAATTATTAACAATATTTCCACCCAAAATCTAAAATCAAACTATATCATTTATTGAAAGTAACCAAAAATAACAAATAAACATGACTTACTTACGCGCCTAGCTCCTCTAGTCGCATTGCTTTGTAGAGTTCGCTGTAGTGACCGTTTAGTGCGATTAACTCTGCATGAGTTCCACGCTCCACTATTTTGCCATCATCTACAACCAGAATTATGTCCGCTCTTGCAATTGTTGAAAGTCTATGGGCTATGATAAATGAAGTACGACCTTCAAGTATGTGCGAAATCGCATTTTGTATAAGCTGCTCTGTTTCTGTGTCTATGCTGGATGTTGCTTCATCAAGAACAAATATTGGCGGATTTGCAAGCACTGCACGAGCAAACGACACAAGCTGTTTCTCACCGGTTGAAAGCTTATCTCCACCTTCACCAACCTCAGTATCATAACCGTCAGGCATACGCTCAGCAACAACATCAGCTGAAACAATCTTTGCAGCAGCCTTCACCTCATCATCAGTTGCATCTAAACGACCGTAGCGGATGTTTTCCATGATTGTTCCCGAGAAAAGGTGCGGGTCTTGCAGCACATAACCAAGTGATGAGTGTAACCAAAGCTGTGAACGCTCTTGTATATCACGACCGTCAATCAACACACGTCCGCCTGTTGGTTCATAGAAACGACACACAAGATTAACAATTGTTGACTTTCCTGCTCCGGTTTCACCAACGATTGCAACAGTTGTTCCATGCGGTATATCTAAAGAGAAGTTTTCAAGCACATTTTCATCACCGTCAGGGTACATAAATGTTACATCATCAAACTTTATTGCACCAATTAGCGGTTCCCAATTCTCACGCTTTGGATTATATGTATCGCCATATTTTTCTACAACCTCCGGTTTATCAACAATAGTTACCTCTTCAAACAAAAGCCCTGTTACTCGCTCAATGCCAACCTGTGCAGACACCATTTCTGTGACTATTCCCGATGCCCAAACTATTGGTTCAATAGTTCCCGTTGCATAAGCGATAAATGCTGCCAATACACCAAATGTCAAAATCTCAGAGCTGACCATGACTCCGCCTCTGTACAATATCACCGCAAGTGCTATTGAACCAATCGACATTATCATAGGCATCATCAAAGCGGAAAGTCTTGATGAACGTATTGAGTCACGAGACATCAGATTTGAAAGCCTTGAGAAATCAGCACTGTTTACATCCTCAATAACAAGTGTTTTTGATGTTTTTGACCCAGTGATACCTTCGTTGTATGCACCTGTGATACGAGAGTTTGTTTCGCGAACCTTGCGGTTAATTACAAGCATTTTTCGTTGGAAAAACCATGCAATTAAACCGGCAAACGGAATCAAAATAACTAATACCAATGCAAGCGGCGGACTTAGTATCATCATATAAGTTATACTGAAAATGATTATTAAACACGCTTCAAATGTTGCCGCAAATCCCCAGGAAATCATACCTGATATACGATCTGTATCGGACATAATTCTGCCGATTAGATACCCGACAGAGTTTGTGTTATGGTAAGCAACCTGTAGTTTTTGAAGATGTATAAAACAATCTCGTCTAAGCTGTAATCCTAAACGCACCTCAATACCCATCATTGTTTTTACCCAAAAGAAAACCAATATACTGAATATTATTGTTACTCCTGTAAAAATCACTGCAAATGCTACTAACCCATCGGTAGACCCCGGCTCAACAAAGTTGTTTACTGCATAAGATGTAAATAATGGATAGGCAGAGCTAATAAGAGTGGTAAAAATTACTACAAATACAGCAAGTGCAAAACGTTTTTTTAATCCTTTTGCGTATTTTAATAGTCGTAACCAAACCTTTAGGCTTAAACCGGTAGTTGTTTCGTCTTCATGATAGTTCACTTTGTTCTACACTTCCTTTCTATAGTTTTTACTCAGTATATCCGGACTGCAAGTCATAGATACGCTTGTATATTCCATCTTTTTCTACTAATTCAGTGTGAGAGCCAATCTCAGCAACCTCACCATCTTCTATTACCATTATCACATCAGCTTTCATTAATGTAGAAATCCTATGCGATATGAGAATGACTGTTGCTCCTGCGGTATCTTCACGTAAAGACTCACGGATTTTGGCATCAGTTTCCATATCAAGTGCTGACATCGAGTCGTCAAAAACCATCACCGGGGCATTCATCATCAGCGTTCGTGCAATAGCAACACGTTGCTTCTGTCCACCGGAGAGTGTCACACCACGTTCACCAATAATGGTTTCATAACCTTTGGCAAATCCCATGATATTTTCATCAACCTCAGCGATTTTGGCTTTATCACGTACTTTTTCAATATCACCTTCTCGTGATGCTATATCAATGTTTTCTAAAAGTGTTTTTGAGAACAAAAACGGTTCTTGCAAAACAAGTCCAATATTACGCCGCAGATATGATTTCTTGATTTGCGTAATGTCCACACCACCAATTGAAATCGTCCCGTTACCCTCTTCAAGGTCATACAATCTGTTAAGCAAATACGTTATTGTTGACTTGCCTGAGCCGGTTGCTCCCATTATTCCAAAGGTTGTACCACGTTTTATGGTGAAGCTGACATCCTTTAACACAGGGTTTTCTTCATACGCAAA
>JAITFS010000183.1 GCA_031281195.1 Oscillospiraceae bacterium | reverse complement strand
TTTCATGTTTTGAAAACTCCTTCAGTTTAATTTATTATATAGATTTTCTCTACGGCTTTGAGTATAGACGACAATAAAAACAGTTGATAGCATACTTGAGTATATTTTAAGTAAAGTTTATGTAAAGTGACGTTGTCTTACGCTTGACAAATTTTGCATGTAGTTATAAACTCGAAACCATGATGGATATTGGATTTTATTGTTTTTAGGAGGGGTTGGCATGGAGTATACAAAACTTGGTAGCAGTGGGTTGGATGTTTCTAAAATATGTCTTGGATGCATGAGCTTTGGTGATGCTTCTACAGGGTTTCATGGATGGACTCTTAAGGAAGATGAGAGTAATGCCATTATTAAAAGAGCAGTAGAGTTGGGTATAAACTTTTTTGACACGGCAAATTGTTACTCCTTTGGCACAAGTGAGGAATATCTTGGTCGTGCATTAAAGGAGTATACAAAACGTGATGAAACTGTTATTGCTACAAAAGTTTTCATTAGCATGGGAGAAGGTCAAAATAAACAGGGTTTATCACGAAAATCTATCATGCAGGAGGCTGATGCCAGCCTTAAAAGGTTAGATTTAGATTATATTGATTTATATATAATTCATAGGTGGGATTATAATGTACCAATTGAGGAAACCATGTCAGCTCTTAATGATTTGGTAAAATCCGGCAAGGTGCTTCACATCGGAGCGAGTGCTATGTTTGCCTGGCAATTTCAAAAGGCACAATATACCGCTGATAAAAACGGTTGGACTAAGTTTATCTCTATGCAAAATCACTATAATTTAATCTACCGTGAGGATGAGAGGGAATTATTACCATTCTGCAAGGATGAAAAAATCGCACTCACTCCTTATAGTCCACTAGCTTCCGGGCGTTTATCACGTGGAGTTGGAGCAAACACAAGACGTACAGAGGTTGATGTTATACAACAATCAAAGTACGGCTCAACAGAAGCAGAGGATCAAATTATAATTGACCGTGTTGCTGAGATTGCAGAAAAACGTGGAGTAACTCGCAGTCAGGTGGCTTTGGCGTGGTTGTTAGGCAAAGGTTGTGTGCCGATTGTTGGCTCAACCAAGATAGCACATTTAGAAGATTCTGTTGGTAGCATCGGAGTTTATCTAACCAAAGATGAAGTTGCATATTTAGAAGAGATGTATGTACCGCACAAAACTGTAGGCCCACTACCACCGGAGCCGGATTGGATTCATAGCCGTCGGTGAGAACGATTCAAAAAACACACCGGAGTATTTATCTTCTCCGGTGTGTCTTTAACTTATAGTTTTTGTGTTTTTACAACCACTCCCTAATACTTGCCGAAGTCTCCTGAGTGTGCATTTTCACCATGAGATGCTGGCGAAACTTTTGCCGGGAGTGAAGGTTTTTGTGCTGATGGTAAACCTTTGTATTGCGTCATTGAATCATCCAGTTTAAATTGAGAAATAAGTTTTTGCAATACGTCTGCTTGTGCGCTCATTTGCTCTGATGCAGCGGCACTTTCTTGTGCTGTTGCACTGTTTTGCTGTACAACTTGAGCGACCTGATCTATGCCAATGTTAACTTGTGCAATACCTGATGATTGCTCGTCTGATGATCTGGCTATTTCGATAACAAGCTGGCTTGATTCATTTATACCTTCGACGATTTCTGTAAGACTTGCAGCAGTCTCTCCTGCGATGTTTGAACCAAACTCTGCTTTGTTTATTGAGTTTTGAATCATATCTCCGGTATCTTTTGCGGCTTCTGCACTCTTAGAAGCAAGGTTACGCACTTCTTCCGCAACAACTGCAAAGCCTTTTCCGTGTTGTCCTGCACGAGCAGCTTCTACAGCTGCGTTAAGTGCAAGAATGTTTGTTTGGAATGCAATATCATCAATAGTTTTAATAATTTTACCAATGCTCTTGCTTGCTTCGTTTATGTCGCTGACTGCTGTAATCATTTCGTTCATTTGCTGACTGCCTTTTTCGGCTTTTTCTTTAATTGTTTCTGACAGTTTTGCTGTTTTATCTGCGGTTACAGCGTTTTCTTTGGTTTTTTCTGATATTTCTGCAATAGAGCTTGATAGTTCCTCAATTGATGCTGCTTGCTCTGTTGAGCCTTGTGCCAGAGTTTGTGCGCCTTGAGAAACTTGTTGTGAGCCTGTAGATACCTGATTTGCAGAAGTTGTGATTTCCTGGAACATTTCGTTTAGCTTGTCATGTAAGAGGTGCATTGAGTTACCCATAACGTCATTACTTGATAACGGTTCAATGTCAACAGATAAGTCACCGTCTGCAATAAGTTGTAAGTCGTTTGCAATATTTGTTACGTGACCAACGAACATTGCACTACCTTCTATTGCTCCGCCAATTTCATCTTTTACAGCAGCATATTTGGAAATTACTACTTTATCATCATCGCTGAGTGTAATGTCACCTGTTGAGCCTGCTTTATTCATAAATGCAGTGAGAATTTTCAGTGGTTTACTTATCAGTC
Source organism: Oscillospiraceae bacterium (assembly GCA_031281195.1). GTDB lineage: Bacteria > Bacillota > Clostridia > Oscillospirales > Oscillospiraceae > WRMH01. Next base: position 1,969 of record JAITFS010000183.1, on the reverse strand, counting down.
CGGATATATAGAATACCAATCCGAATGATGTTATTACTACAATTACTAAAACAACGATTATTAATATTAACATCGTTGTATACAACTGCTCAGCAAAAAGATTTGCCTCCTCTGCATCAGTCATTTTTAAGTGTATTAAAGTAAGAGTATTGTCTCTGACAGCGTTTGTAACATCGTTTAAAGCTTCCATCTCGTCAAGAAGCTCATGTTGCTCAGCCCCTTGTAATGCTCTTTCAAGAATATTATTGATTCCGGGTATAAACTGGTTGTTTAACAGATTCATTGTCTCGTTAAACAATTTCTCCGCTTCGGGATTATCAGTCCCATCGAGTGTTTCTTGATATTGTGCCATATACTCAAGCAGGTTGTTTTCTCGTACAATTACATCATCCTTTACTTGAGCAATACGTTCAAGGTCACCTGCATACAGCACACCGTTACGAAGCTGTACACGCAGACGTTGAACATACTCAACTGCATTTGCAAGGTATTCCATCGGTACGGTATTATGGTCATACATGTTATTCATACCGGAGTTTATTTGCCCCATTCCGATTATACCGATAATACCAATAACTAAGCTGAACACGATTACGATAGAGAAACTCACGAATAATTTTGCGGATACTTTTAGATTTTTCATAAGAAAATCCCTCCAGTTTTTATTTTCAGAAACGCGCAAAATTTATTCTATCACATTAAATATTTAATTTCTATGTTTTATTTGCCAAATTTGTTCATTTTGTTCATTATAGTGTTTCATTATTTTTACAATTTACCCAATTTGTTAATTTTAATACTCTTTGGTGCAGTAACTTTAATTTTCTAAACTAAATGGCTTGTGATTTTTTTATGTGTGTAGATGATTGAACATTATACTAGGTTGTGTTATGATTTTTAGAATTAGTTTTGCTATGTCACAACACTTGCAGTTGTTGTAATAATTAACAGGAGCGTAACAATGAACCGTTTTCATAACCCTATGACATTATTTATGCTAATTATAATACTTGTTGCAATTTTTGTTGTTACTATTGTTTTCTTAATTGTTGATTCACTTTCACTAAATTTCGTGTATTGGATAATTATCGGTGTATTACTTATTTCATTACTAATAGTTGTAATTGGAGAATGGAAGTTCAGAAAGTATGATAAATTAGACAGTGAGAAGTTTGGTATAGACTATAACTCAGCTAGCGTAGCTAGTGAATCTTTAAAAGAATCATCGAAAGTTACAATATTAACCATTTTGGGTATACTTCTTTTTATTAGCGGACTTACTGCTTTATTTATGTATAATTCTGTTATTGGCAGTTTAGTATTTGCAGTTATCATTCTTAGCTTATTGTTGATCCCACTATATCTAAATAAGAAACGCAATTCTATAGAGGAATATATTGCAATCCCATTATTCAGAAAAGCTCGTCCTGTTATGCAAGAAATACATGAGAGAATTCATTCTATATCACCGAATATTCATTCCGGTATAGGATCTGTGTATTTACTAACCAATGTACCGGTATATGTATATGCTATTGATGAAGCAACTTCAGAATCTATATCAGTTTTTTCTATGGAGACATTAATAGGCGGTAATCGTATTCGTTTTTGTCCGTGTAATCCTAATGTGTTCAACATTTTTGCTGATAAGCTTAAAAAGTATAAAACCTCAGGACATTCTGAGGTTTTTATGTCAACAAAAGAACCATTCGATTACGAACTCATAACTGATATAGTTAAGTATAATATTAAATCTTCCGGAGCTTCCGACCGGGATTGACAGCGAATTGATATTTCACAATATTCTGCTCGGTATTTGTCTATATTTATCTTCATGTATTCATCATCAACCAGTCTTCAATCCTAACAGCCGGTATGCCTTCAAAGTTTCCTTTGAAGGAGCTTTCTTTGAACAACACAAACTTAGGATAGTTGTCTTTTATGTCAAGAAGTGAACCAAACTCTCTCT
>JAITFS010000180.1 GCA_031281195.1 Oscillospiraceae bacterium | reverse complement strand
GTGACAGCAAGCCCATACTTTAGGGTATCATCATAAATTGAGTGACCGCCTACTAATAATGCACCTGCTTCATTGCATTTTTCCGCTCCACCAATTAGTATTTCTTGAAGTAGCTCCTGATCTGCACTTTTTGGAAAGCAAACAATGTTTAAAGCGTATAATGGTTTACCACCCATTGCATAAATATCACTAAGAGCATTAGCTGTTGCAATCATTCCAAAGGTTTTTGCATCCTCAACCATTGGTGGGAAAAAATCAGTCGTAGAAAGCAGACAGTGCTTATCATCATACCGATACACAGCGGCATCCTCAGACGAACCAAAGCCAATCAAGAGTCTGTCGTCGTGTGGACATGAGATTTTTTCAAGAATTGTTTTTAGCTCACCCGGAGCTATTTTTGTCCCTCAGCCACCACCACTGCTATAATGAAATAAAGATGTTATTTTTTTCACAGCATTACTCTCCTTTTTTGGTCTACATTTAGTCAATTATACAAAACGTACATACGTTTTGCAAGAAAACCTTGACAAACCTTGATTTTCTTGATAAAAATAATTGTTCTAACAAGAGAGGTGCAGTGATGATTGATGCGGATTTTTTTAAGGATTTTGGTAGAAAAACTATCATCACAGGGCATTATGGCAGTGGAAAGACTGAATTTGCAGTATCTCTGGCAATGTTAACAGCAGAGATAGAGAAGAATCAAAATATTGCGTTAATTGACTTAGATGTTGTGAACCCGTATTTTCGCTCACGTGAAAAACGAGATATGTTAGAAAAAGCAGGAATATCAGTTTATGGAAGCCTCTTTACCGAAGAAATCACAGCCGAATTACCCGCTCTGGGAGCAACAGTCAGAGCTCCACTCGAAGACAAAAACTCTCGTGTTATAGTAGATTTAGGTGGAAATGACACAGGAGCGTTAATCATAAACCAGTTTGCTAAATATTTTCAGGATAGTGACACTATAACAGTTGCAGTAGTAAACGCAAATCGACCTGATACACAAACTGTTGAGAACACACTTGAACATATTAAATCAATAGAGAAAATCACAGAGCTAAAAGTCACAGGTATTGTAAACAATACACATCTACTAAGTGAAACAACAGTTGCAGATATAATCAAAGGTCATAAGCTATGCAGTGATTTATGTAAAACTACCAACAGAAAACTAATGTGCAGTTGTTATCCAAAAGGTTTAATAGACCCAAAGGATTTAAATGAAATACCTGAACCCTTGATGCCACTGGGTTTATACTTAAGACCATCATGGCTAATGTGATAAAAATGTATAAGCGAGTTGTTAGATGTTTTTAATGATTTTTTGACTAAATCTTTCCGAACGGGAAGAATGGCAAAAAATCGGAGAAAATATCTGACAACGAGCGACAAAGATATAGATGTATTAATGTTAAGAAGGAGAGAGAAATAAGATGGCGAAGTTTGAAGTTCGTGTAGACGGAAATGTTTGCAAAGGTTGTGAATTATGTCGTATTTATTGCCCAAAAAAAATCCTCGCAATGAGTACACAGATTAATGACAGAGGTTACAGCCCTGCTGAAATCACCAGGCAGGAGGACTGCATTGGTTGTAAAGCATGTGCTATTATGTGTCCGGATGGAGCAATTTCAATTTACGAGGAGGTAGCACAATGAGTAACACAAAAAAAGTTCTTATGAAAGGTAATGAAGCATTTGCTGAAGCCGCTATACTTGGTGGATGCAGATATTATTTCGGTTACCCGATAACACCACAAAATGAAATCCCTGAGTATATGTCACGTGTGTTACCAAAACGTGGAGGACATTTTATACAAGCAGAAAGTGAAATCAGTGCTATCAACATGGCTTATGGTGCAGGAGCAGCAGGTGGCAGAGTGTTTATCACATCTTCTTCACCGGGAATTGCACTTATGCAAGAAGGTATGAGCTTTTTATGTTCTGCCGAAGTTCCATGCGTAATTCTGACAGTATCACGCTGCGGACCCGGAATTGGCGGTATTCAACCGGGACAAGCAGACTATTTCCAGGCAACACGTGGTGGTGGAAATGGCGATTATAAGATTCCGGTGTTTGCACCGTCAACAGTCCAAGAAGGTGCTGACCTTGTGTATGAATCTATGGCATTAGCTGACAAGTATCAAAATCCGATTTTAATTTTTACTGACGGGCTTCTTGGTCAAATGATGGAACCGGTAGCACTCCCTGAACCTGTTGTTGATATAAAATCAACAGATATAAGAGAACACAAGCCTTGGGCACTCACAGGATATTGGGATGATGATAAAAAACGAAACACAGTTATATCCCTTCGTTTGCAACCCGAAAGACTTGAAGAACATATCCATAAACTATTTGCCAGATATGAGCAGGCAGAAAAAGAACTAACACGAGTTGAGACTGTTGGCATTGAAGATGCTGATGTTGTTCTCGTAGCATTTGGCACAATGGCACGTATTGTAAAGGAAGCGATTGATATGCTTGCAGCACAGGGTATCAAAGCCGGTTTAATCAGACCGATTTCACTATGGCCCTTCCCTTATGCAACGTTTGATAAGCTAACAGATAAAACAAAGGTTGTCATTTCCGCAGAGCTTTCTATGGGGCAAATGATTCAAGATGTTAAACTCGGAGTCAAGGACCGTTTTCCTGTTAAGCTACTTAACCGCACAGGTGGAATGATACCAACATCGCTGGAAATTACAGAGCGTACTGCAGCGATTCTAAAAGAAATAGGAGGTTAAGAATATGTTAAAACCTGTTTTTGAATATACAAAAGGTATGCTTCGGGTAGATACAAACTTCTGCCCCGGTTGCACACATGGAATATCACATAGGCTAATCACAGAAACACTTGACGAAATGAATATGCTTGGCAAAACCATAGGCTGCGGCCCAATAGGTTGTGCTGTTATGGCACATAGATTTATGAATGTTGATATGTGCGAATGTGCACACGGGCGTGCTCCTGCTGTTGCTTCGGGTGTAAAATGCGTGCACCCTGACAATATTGTGTTCACATATCAAGGTGACGGAGACCTCGCTTCCATTGGCACTGCTGAAATTATACACGCAGCAGCTCGTGGTGAGAATATCACAACATTTTTTGTAAACAATGCAATTTACGGTATGACCGGTGGTCAAATGGCACCAACTACTCTTGTGGGTCAAAAGTCAACAACAACACAAGCCGGACGTGATACTCATCAATCGGGTTTTCCAATTCGTGTAAGTGAGTTAATCGCAACTCTTGATGGTGCTGTTTATGTAGAGCGTGTTGCACTTAACACACCTGCAAATGTAAACAAAGCAAAAAAAGCTGTACGAAAAGCATTTGATGTTCAGCAAAAAAAACTAGGTTTCTCATTTGTTGAGTTTGTATCAACATGTCCAACAAACTGGGGATTATCACCGCTTGCAGCAATGGATTTCTTAAAAAATGAGATGCTTCCTTATTACCCGCTTGGGGTATTTAGATCACCGGAAGGAGGCGAAGAATAATGACTAAGAAGATGTTTTTCGCCGGTTACGGCGGTCAAGGAATAATGCTCACAGGTCAAATGGTTGCATCTGCTGCAATTTTGGAAGGTAAGGAGACAACATTTTTCCCGTCTTACGGTCCTGAAATGCGTGGTGGTACAGCAAACTGTACGGTTATAGTTTCTGATAAACCAATCAGCAGTCCTTTAATATTCGAGTCCGACTGCGTTTTAGCTATGAACCTTCCTTCTATGCTAAAGTTTGAACCAACACTTAAGCCGGGTGGTGTATTATTGCTAAACAAATCACTCATACATCAAGCTGCAAAACGTGATGATATTACAAAGTACGAAATTGCTGCAAATGAAATGGCAAGTGAGCTTGGTAATACTGTTGTTGCAAACATGATAATGCTCGGTGCATTTGTGAGAACAACAGGCATCGTCAAAGAAGAATCAATAATACAAGTTATACACAATGTTTTTGATCAGAAAAAAGCAGAGTTAGCAGATTTAAACATAAAAGCGTTTAATCTGTGGAGAGATTAAGATATGAAATATAATTTTTCAATACAAAAAACAAAAAATCCTAAAGAAAAACCCGATCCTGATACATTAAAGTTTGGTAAATCATTTTCCGACCACATGTTTCTGATGGAGTACAGCCCGGATAAAGGCTGGCAAAACGGACGTGTTGTTCCTTATGGCCCGCTATCACTCGACCCTGCAACATCAGTTTTGCATTATGCACAGATGATGTTTGAAGGTATGAAGGCATACAGAACAAAGGATGGAGAGGTTTTGCTGTTTCGTCCATATATGAATGCAGCAAGAGTTAACAAAACCAACGACCGTATGTGTATTCCACAGATGGACGAGGATTTATTTGTTGAATCATTAAAAACACTTGTAAATGTCGAACGTGACTGGATTCCAGAAAAACCCGGAACATCTCTCTACATTCGTCCGTTTATTCTTGCAAATGACCAGTTTATCGGCGTTACACCTGCTTCAAACTTCCTATATGTTGTAATCTGCTGTCCTGTTGGGCCTTATTACGACACACCGGGTGGTGGACTTCTTGCTGCAAGTATTTTTGTCGAAGAGGAATATGTGCGTGCTGTTGTTGGTGGAACTGGTTTTGCAAAAGCCGGTGGAAACTACGCCGGAACACTTAAAGCACAACTAAACGCCAGGGAAAAAGGTTGCGAGCAGGTTTTATGGCTTGATGCTCTTGAGCATAGTTATGTCGAAGAAATCGGCACGTCAAATGTGTTTATCAAAATTGAAAACGAAGTTATCACTGCTCCACTACTTGGTACGATTTTACCCGGTGTTACCCGTGCTTCTGTTATCGAACTTCTTCAAAAATGGGGTGTTAAGGTTTCTGAAAGACGTCTTAGAATTGAAGATGTGCGTAAAGCATCCGAAGAAGGTACTCTTGTAGAGATTTTTGCAACCGG
>JAITFS010000105.1 GCA_031281195.1 Oscillospiraceae bacterium | reverse complement strand
TTCTTCTCTGCTGATTGGTGTTAAAATATGAAGCTCTATATTTTTTTCATCAATAGGATTATTATCTCCTGTTATGACAAAAACACGTCCATCTTCAAATATACCAACTTTTGCATTATCCACATTTGCAAATCCTGTGACTATCCAGCTAAGTAACAATGTTTGTTCATTTTTTTCGATATTGTAACCATAAAGGAATGTACCATCGGAGAGTAAAAAGTCAAAATCTGTATTTTCTCCTACAGGATAAAGTGTATGTACTCGTCCTGTTTCATCAGCTAACAAGAGTTTATCTCCCCAACTATTGTTGTCGAAATCAAACTCTACAATTATATTTTCATCTGAGTTTATAAAAAGTATTCGCCCATCTTTTAATAATAGAAATGTATTTGGCTGAGGGTTGGAAACTAGAAGAAACTCATTTATATCTCGTCGTATTAATTCAGTTCCATTATTATCATATTCTACGTAATGAACACTTAAACTTATTCCTTGTGAGGTGATAATTCTGTTAAACAATAAAAACGCAAAGTTTCCATCATTTGTAATGTTAAAACTCGCAATATCATTTGCAAAGCTTTGAACTTCAATACGTTGTTCGTCGTTCCCATTTGGTTTGATATTAGATATAATTAATGTTGACGTTTCGTCTGTATTATACTCCAAATAAGCATAATAAATGCGACCTTCATGTGTTAATGCAACTTGAACATAGTTCACCGAAGATGGTAGTTCAAGCTGCTCCCATTCATAGGTATACATCTCGAAATGGGTGTTAACAAAAGTAACACCATCTCTTTGAGCGTCACCTTTGTCTTCGGTGTTTTCATCATCATTTACACAAGCTGTAAGAATGATGAAAAGTATACAAATTGTTAGTATTATAGCTATGACCTTATTCACGCTAATCTCCAAACAGTTATATTTCTATATTAGACGACTCCGCCAAACCCGCTGTCTTTTCTTGGTGTCATTTGAATCTTGGAGGCAAACTTCCAGTATGCACACTCTCCGATTACCGAGTATTTTACACAAGTGCGTGGGTTTTCAGGTGTGAAGCAATAAAACGTTCCGTGAGCATAAATCTGAAACACATCATTTGGATCAATCGGAAGTGCAGGAACAGTATCTATCGGAAAAAACAAACTCACTTGCTCACCGCGTAGCTCACCGTCATAATACCAACCCTTTGGATCCATTTTAACTACACCTTTTCCACACTCGTCCATACCTTTACCCGGGATATTTGACGGCAGGCGAACACTCACATTTACAACAATTGGTTCCATATCTAAATGCAGTTTCTCTGCTTCGTAACGAGCTTGGTCTCTATACCAGCCATGTACACTATCGGGCATGATGCTACCGGGAGTGGGGATTAGCTTCATTTCACGGTTCATCTCTGCCTGGTTACCGCAAGCGGTGCAGTAAATTAAACAATCCTTTGTTTCGGTGGTAAACTCCTCACCACACTTTGGACACCAGTAGATAATATATTGCAACCCTTCTGCAAGCTTTTTAGTTCCAAAGGTTTGAAACGGCTTTTTTGGTTTATCGTCTTCGTTTCTACTAAGACGATTATCAATCGCAGCATTAATTTCATCAACAGATAGTGATTTTAACTGCTCTGTAGAAAACAAGTTGGCAACTGTTATGCGAATACGACCAAATCTGATACCTTTTCGCCAAAACGGCATACATGTATACGCTCCGTCAATAGAGCAACTAACAACAGGCACACCAAGCTTCTTTATAAGCTTGCCTGTAGCTTTATGCATACCTGCATAAAACCCGTCACATTCACAACGGCCTTCCGGGAAAAGTAAAACCCTGCCGCCTCGATTTAACACGGTTTTTACACCGATAATTGAGCGAGGGTCAGGGTCAAACAGATTTTTTGGTATACATCCCATTAGTGGTAAGAGCCAATTTAAGGGTTTGTACAAAAAGAACTTTTTTGCTGCAACTGCATTTAATCGGTGTGGATAAATAGAGAGCATAACTATAGCAAAATCCATAAATGATCCATGATTAGAAATAACAATAAAAGCACCCTTTGGCGGTTGATAATTTTTGCGATTTATCTCCAATCGAAAAAATATCTTCAAAAAAGGCATTAGAAATATATATGCAATGAAATAGATTATGGCATTTGGTTTCTTTATCAAAGTTCTCATAACGAAGCCAGCACTGCCTCTCTTTCTGCATCATCACCGCTTTCAATTGCGGCAAGCACCTCAGCGTGTCTTACTTTATTCAAACGATAACGAGTGCAGACATAACAACCAAGCGACATAAACACCAAAGGCGCAAATGCCATCAGAATTACAATTGCAAGCTGCGCAGATCTTGGCTGTGAGACTACTTTTGCAGCACCCTCGCTTATGTCTTGCTCTACAAAACCTGCCAAGCCGATAACGCCCATAACAACAGCCAGACCTATCGCTTGTGAAATCTTGTTTGCGAAGTTTGCAATACCCGAAAATGCACCTGCAACACGAGCTTTAAACTGCAAATCACCAACATCAACAACATCGGGGAAAATCGCATGTGGGATTAGACCGGGTCCGCTGATACCAAAGCCCATAACAGCGGCTAAAATATAAAGGTACACAGGGTTTGAGTCGGGAGGTAATAGTAAAACAACCGGTGCGCTAATTATCCATATAATTGAACCAAGTATATAAACCGCTGTTTTACTGGTTTTTCTGATAAGCTTCATATAAAGAGGTAACGCAACAATCTGCATACTAAACATTATTGCAGCTCCAACCATACCAACAATATTTTCCTGACCGGCTGCTGTTATACCTGCTGCAAAATAAAAATCAACATAAAAGAAGAACAAAGCGCTCATTATCGCCATCGTCATTTGGCAGCAAATAAAAAGCCATAAATACTGTCTAAACGGTCTGATTTTAAATGGTCTGACAAAGTCTTTGATAATAAACGGTTCAGCTTTTTTTGGTGCAGGTATACCTTCTTTTGCGAATAAACCTGTTATCATAACGCATATCATAAAAAATGCTCCAAAGGTTAAGCTCATTACAATATATCCGAAGTTTCCATCAAACGATGCAACTATTATCCCCGGAACGGCAACGCAAACAATGGACGCGAATATAGAAAACCCAAGCCTGACCGATGTCATACGCGCTCGTTCGGTATAGTCTTCGGTCATTTCACTGGACAGTGAAAAATAAGGTATCATAATAGATGTTTGCACTGCTGTAAAGAATAAATATGACATTAAAACTGCCAAAAATCTAACTGTCGTGTCGGGGTTGCT
>JAITFS010000098.1 GCA_031281195.1 Oscillospiraceae bacterium | reverse complement strand
TGAGGAACTCTTTATCTTTTACGCACAGATCAATGTTTTCTAATACAACATCACCGTCAAACGCCATCGAACACTTCGACAAGCGAACGAGCTCTTTTTCCATTTATCCTCCCCCTCTCGGATTAATTAATGATTAATAATTAATAATTAATAATGTGTAATTGAATTACTTTAAATATATAGACACTTCTGGTACTTGTCAATAGATTATATTATATTGTATAATTGTTGATAACACCGAAAGGAAATTATTTTTATGAATATGTATAATTGGTTGGAGCAACAGATTTATGCTGAAAGAAAAAAAGCATTACCGATATTGTCATTTCCCGCAGTTCAATATCTATATGTAACCGTAAGAGAGTTGGTTGCAGACAGTAATCTACAAGCTATAGGTATGCGGCTAATCGCTGATAATTATGATATGCCTGCATCAATGAGTTTTATGGACTTGTCCGTTGAAGCAGAAGCGTTTGGAGCGCATGTTGTCTTTTCTGCTGATGAGATACCTACAATTATTGGCAAAATTGTCAGCACTCACGAGGATGCAGAAGCATTAAAAATCCCCGAGGTTGGAGCAGGTCGCACCGGCAATAATATTGAAGCACTCAAAAAAGCCAGAGTTCTTATCAAAGACAGACCAATAATAACACAATGTATAGGGCCATTTTCACTTGCAGGAAGACTTATGAACGTCAACGACATAATGGAGCATTGTTATGAAGAACCGGAGATGCTTCACGCTGTATTGCGAAAAGTCACAGATTTTCTTGTCAGTTATGCAAAAGCATATAAACGTGAAGGTGCTGATGGAATAACAATCGCTGAGCCGCTCGCCGGTCTTTTATCTCCGCCACTTATAGAGCAGTTTTCATCAGCTTATGTGCGTGAGATTATTGAAAGTGTACAGGATAAAAACTTCATAGTTATTTATCACAACTGCGGTAATTCTGTGCCATTTTTGATGAAATCAATCCTTGATCTTGGTTGTTATGCATATCATTTTGGTGATTCTGCTGATATGAAAGAAATGCTCGACCAGATACCTAGGAATTATCTTGTTATGGGTAATATTAGTCCTGCAAATACATTTAACAGAGGCACAACCGAGCAAGTACGCCTTGATACTCTAAGGCTTTTGCACCAATGTGGTGATTATAATAACTTTGTTATTTCATCGGGTTGTGACATTCCACCCGGAGCTGACCTTGATAATATTGACACATTTTTTAGCACCGTTGAAGGTTATTATTATCGTAAAAGCTTAAGAAACGCAATTTCGTAGGTTATATGTTTTTCTACAGATGCTTTAGCTAGAAATCCCTATGGTTAGAAATAAATAATAATAAGGTTCAATCATGGCTGAGCAATTCTAACGATTTTCAAACAGGGCTTTTGACCCCAGTATTATAGTATTACAACAGTAGCTATTATTCCGATGCATAAAAACGGTGCAAGCGGTATGCTGTCTTTTTTCTTTATTTTCTTTATTAGGATTAAACCAATTCCTGTTAGACCTGCAAGTATCGAACCGATTAACATAGCTGGTAATATGCCATAAATTCCAAGGTAAAGCCCTGCAATTGCGAGAAACTTAACATCACCACCACCTAAGCCTTTTTTACTTATAACATAAACCAATAACGATACGCCACCTCCGACAACAAAACCAAGTAAAGACTCACTAAAAAATATCACTGCAACCTCAATACTTATAAAAATTTGTATAATATTTATAAGCGCCCACCCGCAAAGCATAAGAAGTATAAGTAGATTTGGGATTTTCCTACTTTTTATGTCAATAACTACAGCTATAATTCCGAATATTATCAACATACTTTTTAATATGATTTCTATCATCATTAAAACTCCTTTAAGGTATATTTTTGTCTATCACTCTTTCAAAATCACTATCTTAAAACCACTAAGCTAAAGACATCCTAGCATGTGTTAGGATGTCTTTCAATAATCGTTTGAAAGCTCTGAAACGTTCGATTTTCTACATGTTTTTACACGATTTCACAGTTATAACGTTTGTTTTTCCCAATTTTGTAACTCTCTTGTAGAAAAATGTCATCAAAAAGTAACCGGATTGTAATTTATTACCTACTCCTCGTATTCGAACTCGATGTTATATATGCTTATTGTGTCGCCGCTTTTGATGCCCATTTCTTCCAGGCGTTTAAATACCCCTGCGTTACGTAACACTTTGTCAAAAAACATTCGTGATTCATAGTCTGAGAAGTTTATATTTTGCATAAGTCGCTCTATCCAAGCTCCTTCAATCGTCCATACATCATCATAATTTTCTATTACAAGGTCCTCCGGTTTGCCTTGTATCTTTTGCTTTGGTACATAATCGGATTCGTAATGAACCACCGGTGGGAGATTTTTTAACTCATGTGAAATATAGTTTATCAAATCCTGCACACCTGCATGTGTTGCAGCAGATATTTTGAAAAGTTTATAACCATGTTCTGTTATGTATTTTTCAAAGTTCGTTGCAAGATTTACAGGATTAGTCTCTTCGGCATTTTCTTGATTAAATTCATCATTTTTTATATTAGTTTGTTTATTTGTTATACCATCAAACACTAAATCGCACTTGTTTGCTACTACGATTTGCGGTCGCTCGGCAAGCTCGCTATTATATTTTTTTAGCTCGTCATTTATCGTCTTGAAATCTTCTATCGGGTTACGTCCTTCACTACCTGAAATATCAACAATATGCACCAAAAGTCGGCAACGGTCAATGTGACGTAAAAAGTCATGCCCCAATCCTGCACCATCAGACGCTCCCTCTATAATTCCGGGAATATCAGCCATTGTAAATGAGTTGCCATCGCTTACATACACAACCCCAAGGTTCGGAAATAGTGTGGTAAAGTGATAATCAGCTATCTTCGGGTGTGCTTTTGAGACAACCGAAAGTAGTGTTGATTTTCCAACATTTGGGTAACCAATAAGACCAACATCTGCCAAAAGTTTTAGCTCCAAAACTATATCCAGCTCTTCACCGGGGAGTCCGGCTTTTGCAAATCTTGGTGCTTGTCTTGTTGGTGTTGCAAAATGTTGATTACCCCAGCCACCTGTTCCACCACGTGCAAGCTTAAAAGTTTTCTCCCCTGTTGAATTAGACATATCAATAATCACTGCACCTGTTTCAACATCACGAATAATTGTTCCGTCAGGCACACGAATTTCCAGGTCTTTTCCATCTTTGCCTTTTTTGTTATTGGCTGTACCGTCAGCACCATTACTTGCGGCATACTTTCGTTTATATCGAAAGTCCATCAATGTAGACATATTAGTGTCAACACGCACAATAATGCTTCCGCCACGCCCCCCATCGCCACCATCAGGGCCACCTGCGGACACATATTTCTCACGGTGAAACGATACTTTCCCGTTTCCACCATTACCTGCTTTTACAGTAATCTCAGCCTTATCAACAAACATATAATCCCTATTCTCTAGTCACAAATCACCCGGCTCTGCGGAGCCACCCTCTTTACTAAAGAG
>JAITFS010000029.1 GCA_031281195.1 Oscillospiraceae bacterium | reverse complement strand
TGCCATACATGGCTCACAAGCATGGCTGAAAAAATCAACCAATACTGTGTCTTTTGCTTGTAATACTTCTTGCTCAAAAGTCTCTTTATCCAGTTCTAACATTGTTAACACCCTCTCTTTTTTACATTACTTCTAATCTATCAAATAACGCTCGGCGTCCATTGCAGCAATAGCACCGTCAGCTGCGGCTGTTACTACTTGTCGCAGTGGTTTTGAGCGACAGTCACCCACAGCATAAACTCCTTGTATATTTGTTCTCATGTTTTCGTCAGTTATTATGTAACCTCTGTCCATTTCGATTATGTCTTCAAAAATCTTGGTGTGTGGTACAAGCCCTATGAATACAAAAAGTCCAAAAGTACCATCGTCTTTATCAGCGTTAAACTCGGTTTGTAAACCGGTTACACCGTCCTTGATAACTATAGTGTCGAGTAAGCCATCTTCGCCGTAGAGTTCTTCAACTACGGAGTTATACACAAAGTTAAACTTCGGGTCGTTAAATACTTTTTCTTGCAAAGACTTTGCAGCAGTAAGCTCCGGCAGGTTTTGGATAAAGGTGATTTTTCTTGCAAATCGTGCAATAAATAACCCCTCCTGCACAGCACTGTCACCACCGCCAACGATATATACCTCAAGCTCTTCAAAAAATGCAGCATCACAAGTTGCACAGTATGAAACGCCTTTTCCGATAAACTCTTCTTCACCTTCGCACCCTAATTGCCTTGGAAATGCTCCGGTTGCAATAATAACGGTTTTTGCTTTGTATTTCTCTTTTTCACCCTTGATAATTTTTACATCACCTTCGAGTTCTACATCCTTTATAGTGTCGGAAGTAAATACAACTCCAAAACGTTCTGCTTGTTTGTACATTTTCTCAATAAGTGAGGGGCCTGTTTCGTCAAGAACAGCACCCGGATAGTTGTCGATTTCGTTTGTTGTTGCAGCTTGTCCGCCATATTGAGCTTTCTCAATGAGCAGAGTTTTTAACATTCCCCGCCCTGCGTACAGTCCTGCTGATAACCCTGCCGGCCCTCCACCGATAATTATTACATCATACACCATATCTATTTTACCTCAAAGATTGTTTGTCCGTCAACTTCTGTGGATAGAGCTACTAAAGCAGTGTTAAGGATTTTTCGTCTGAGTTGCTTTTCTTCTTTGACATCAAGCGTAGGGTTGCCAAGAGGATATGGGATAGCAATAGCCGGGACAATCCTATTAGCTCCAACTGTCATTGATATTGGCGTGACTGTGCAAACATGAACAACCGGAATACCAACACGCTCAATCTCTTTTACCATCGTTGCACCGCAACGTGTGCAGGTTCCTCACGTAGATGTGAGGATAACCGCTTGAACATTATCATTTTTAAGCCTTTGTGCAAAATCTGCGGCAAACGCTTTTGAGTTTTTAGTAGATGTGCCGTTTCCTACTGTTGTATAAAACTTATTATATAGTTTGCCGATGATACCCTCACGCTCAAAGTCACGCATCACATCAACAGGTAAAACACGGTCAGCATCTGCATTTGCATAAACAGGGTCATATCCGCCATGTGCTGTTTCATAAGTGTCGGCGGTTAGGTCGTTTACTCCTGTTATATCATACTCACCAAACTTTGATGCACTTGATGATTCGATTCGGTCGGGGTTTCCTTTTGGAACGATTCCTCCTGATGTGACAAGTGCAACTGTTACAGATTTTATATCCTTAACAGCCGGGCTTGGTTCAACACGGTCAAAGTCCGGCATCGGGTACTCGGTAGTGAACGGTTTTCCTGCCATTTTATTAAGAAGCATATCTACAGCACGTCGTGAGCCTCGCTCTTTATCAAAGAAGTTTACTCTTGTTCCATTTGGTAAATAACCTTCTTCGATAGATGCACCAATCGGCTCTTTGTTAAGTAGTTTCAAAGCAAGATTTGCCATTGTTGGTACTGCTGCTCGCATCCCTGCCGCACTGTCTCTTGTTGCAACAATGAGCATTTTGTCCTTAAACATTTCTGCGCCGGGGTTTTCTTCAAACATGCCTGTGATAACCGGTATGTTGAGCTCTTTTTGTACGGTTTCACAGATTGTTCCGCAAGCAACACCATATCGTCCGGCGTTAAATGCAGGTCCTGCTATAAAAATATCAGGGTTTACGCTTCGCACCATATCGAGAATTGTCTTTTTTGCTTCTTCGAGGTTTTCGTTAAAATACGAATCACCGCAGACAATGGTGCTGACAATCTCGGCTTTATCGCCAAATGCTCCGGTAAGAGCCATTCCCGGTCCTACAAACCCGTCTCTTATCTCCGGCTTATAGTCGGCGAATTCCTCACCGCCTATTCCTGCGTAAAACTGATTGATATAATGAACAACTCTGAATTTTTTCATGTAACTTCTCCCATCTGAATAAATCTCTTTCCTACGTGTGCTTGCGTTCGGTATGCTGTATTTTTAGCAGTTTCTACAAGAAACTGAAAAACACACACACCTCACCACACACTCACTCATTCATTATTAATTATTAATTATTAATTACCTAGCGCTCATGTGGTTAAAGCCGAGTTCGTTAGTTGCACCGGTTATAGCTTGAATCTCAACAGTTATGCTACCGTCTGCTTCCAAGCTGCCAGCAAATCCACCTGCGATTTTCTCTGTGTAGTCGAGTGTGCCAATTACACGGTCAATCTTTGGTAGTGTTATCACCTGATTTGCATTGCCTGCTGTAACAAGCGCATCAGCTAGTGGGTCAGCATCTGCCAAAGATTGTGATGTTCCCTCACGCCCTGCGTATTCGTCGGTGATAATTACAGTTTTTGTGCCTGTTTTTTCGATTTTTACACAGTTCATAATTAGGTCAGTGTCGGGATTTCCAAAACCCTCCTGCGATATGATAACGCCGTCAAGATCAAGGTAATCAACAAGCTTTGCCGACCAATCGGAGGAACGCTCTTTATCAGCAAGGAAAACATTTTCATTTGTAATAATCATTGCTGCGAAGTTAAGAGTTTTGCCGTGTTCTGCGAATAAATCTTCGATAACAGGGTTGTTTTGATGATGGTATGTTGTATTTTTATCACACGCAGAAACGCAGTTACCACTAAGTATTGCACCGTCCATAACCTCAGTTGGGCTAAGCATTGTTGTGAGTGATAATTTCATATCAACACCATATACATAAGTATCATGGAGTAAGCCTTGACTTTGCAGCATCATTACATATCCAACTCTGGGTAAGTCGGGATAAAGCTTGCTTCCCTCTATGATTGAAGAGTATTCATAAACTTTTGTTTCGTCAGGTGTGTGGTTTACGCCAAGTTTTCCGAGAGCATACGCAACTTTTAGTCCTGCAACTCTAATTGCTTTTTCGTATTCATGTGCTGTGAGATTTTCTTTTGGTGAAAAGTCTACAACAAGATTATTAGTTTTAGAAAATGGCGTATAGTCAGCACCAATACCGGTCATGTCAATGATTCCCTCCTGGAAACCAACAATCTTTCCGACGGTGACAACTGCCGCTCCATCAAGGACATGGGTTTTCCCTGAGCCAACTGTTGCAACCTTTGTAACAACTCCCGGGAACATATCACCACCGCCTTCAACCTTGGCTCGTGGCTGAATGACATCCTTTACAGGTGTGATTCTTACACTCTCGCCGGGTCTTGCAATATCAAAGCCTACTGCACTGATTTGCTCGTCCTCTAAAACAATCTGCTCCAGTTCCTTGGCATTTACGTACAAAATACCGTCTCGAATCTCACTTTTGTCCGCAAACATAATGTCACGGATTTTAATACATCCAAGCTCCAGTTTCAACGTTATCTCCTCCTTTAATTTACAAATCACCCGCCCTCTGCGGAGGGCACCCTCTTTACTAAAGAGGGCATAAGAGTCCCTACTCCCTATTCCCTACTCACGGACGGCAGAATGCCGCCCCTACAAAACTCTACTCTCTAACTACTAAACTTACATCTATCATGCGGTAATCCTCATCGTACTGTGGGTTTATGTGGATTTTTGGAAACTTCTTTGCTGTTATTATAGCTTCTTCGATAATTTTTACTGATTGAGTATCGGTTTCTTTTGTTTTTTTAGAAAGAATTACGGATTTATACGGATTTTCGTTCGGTTTTATACTACCTGACAGTGGGTGTGTCAGCAGCTTGTGTCCCTCGTGAATTTTATTTCGGCAATAAATCAACACTCCAACCAAGTCACTGTTTATATGTATAACTTCATATTTTTCATTGAGCATAGATTTGGCAAGTGGATTGTTTGTTATTAATAATTCCATATCTTATTGTACAACAATGATTTTATAAGTTCAACCCTAAAAGAAAAACAACTATCACAAACTTTCGCCAAAATCCTTGCGGAACTGAGTTGCCAAAATATCAGGCCAATTTCCTATTGATTCCAAACGTCCGAAGAAAAATCTTAGCATTTTTGGCTCTTCGACAAATCGTAAGCCACCTATAATTTCACGGTTTTTATACAACCAACTGATACGGTCGGCGGTGTATTTTACTTGCGACAGCGTAAATACACGTCTTGGCACTGCGATTCTGGCAAGCTCCATTTCTGCGTAACGCTCACTGCCGTCTGCGTTTCGTTGTTCACTGAGTGTTCCACGCTCCATGCAACGTACGCCGCTAGCAATAAATATAGCAGATGCTAATGCGCCGGCTTTGTACTCCGCTTGCGGAACATGCGAGCAAAACTGCATCGCATCAACATGACAGCCCAGACCACCGGGAGGTGTAACAACAGGTACACCCTTTGCAAGAAGCTCATTACACAACGCTTCAACAATGATTGGAGTTTGATTTATAACCTCCATGTCCATTGTTTCTACGAGACCAACTGCAAGCGCTTCCATCTCACGCACGGACATTCCGCCATAAGTGAGAAAACCCTCGTACAAGGTAACAAACTCACGCATATTCATATATAAATCTTTGTCATTTATTAAAATCCCACCACCACGTGCTGAGCCTAACTTTCGTGCAGAGAAGTACAAAACATCAACAAGTGAAGCGATTTCACGTGTGATTGACTTAATATCGACATCCTTATACTTTTCATCACGTTTTTTGATAAAGTATAAATTATCGCCCAAAAGACTGGCATCATATACTAATCTGATTCCCTCATTGCGGCATATTTTTGATACCTCACGCACATTATCCATTGACACAGGTTGACCGCCGATAAGGTTTGTACCTGCTTCAATTCGCACAAATGCAATTTTATCTTTTCCGTGAAGTGCTATAGATTTTTTAAGCTTATTTATGTCAATATCACCTTTAAATGGTGCATCACTGGTGATTTTTAACCCTTCGTCACTGACGATTTCTTCAACTATACCACCGTTTAGCGTAATATGTGCTTTGGTTGTTGTGAAATGATAGTTCATTATTGTAACCATGCCCGGTTTTATGAGGCTTCTTGCGATAATATTTTCGCAAGCACGCCCCTGATGAGCAGGTAAAAAGTATTCCATTGCAAAAATATCCTTTAACACCGCCTCTAGGCGATAATACGTTTCTGAACCTGCGTAACTGTCGTCAGCATTCATCATTGCGGCGTATTGCTCCTGACTCATTGCGTTTACTCCGCTATCCGTGAGCATATCCATAAAAATATCGCGGTTATTTAATAAAAATGTATTAAACCCTGCTTCCTTAATACATTTTAGACGTTCCTCAACCGGTAATAGATTAACTTTTTGTACCATCCGCACCTTGTGCATCTCCAGCGGAATATTTTCCCCCGACATAAACTTTACATTCGACATTATTTTTCTCCCTCTCTATGTTTGTATCTTTCATTCTGCACGATGTTACAAGAAATTGCAAGGAAAAAATGTTCTCATTGACTAAACATATTCTCTATTGTAATATGATATATATGAACGTAAAATTTACCTTAAAACCTCTCGACCCCGAAGTAAAACCTCGTTGGCGTGAAGTTAGAATAATACTCTTTTGTTTAGGTGAGCTGTTTTTATTAATTGCTCTACTATTCCTGTTTGCCTATCGTTTTGCAATAAATACATGGCATACATTAGATACTATGGATATCCTCTACCATTTATCTACATCAACTAGTGGAACAAGTAATGAAATTATGAATCGCTTTATTCAGTATTGTATAATTCCGTTGATTCTTGTAATGATTGCAGTTAATTATTTAATGTTCTTTTATGCACGAAAAAAAGTTACTGTTGATATAAAAACAAAATGGAAGGATTTTCCTCAATTTACTATCTCACCGCAAAAGATAAAACGAGTATTAAGAATATCACTTTTACCTGTTTCAATTTTTCTTATATTAATTACATATTGGGTAACCAGTAGTATTTTTGATTATCAATTTGCATATCAGATGCTAACATTTAAACCAACAACTACAACAGCTTTTGCTTATGATAGTGCATATAATAATTCTAATTTTAACACAACAAATAACGCAAACAACACTAACACCAACAGTAGTTCAAATAGTAATAATGATAGCAATATAACTAATAATAACGATTCCGGCAACAATGACAGCTCCGGGAATAACAGTCGCGATAACAACGATGATAACACAAATAATAGTGCAGATAATAATGCTAATAACAATACCGGCAATAACTCAAATAATAGCAATTTGAGCAATAACCCAAACAATAGTATTGATGATAAACCCGTTGTTCCGGATAATTTTAATTATAGCTTTATACATCCTCCAAGACCTTATGAGTTTAATGATTTTATTGAAGCAAACAATATAGACCCACGCTCCGTTGATATAAGATTTCCTGATAGGAAGAGAAATCTAATTCATATAATTGTCGAATCCCTTGAATCAACATATTTTTCACTTGAACAAGGTGGTGCTCAACCTGAAAATCTCATGCCTGAAATGATAAGTATAATGAACAGCAATACTTTTTTTTCACATAATAATTTATACGGCGGCGGGCATCAGTTAACTGCGGGTTGGACAATAGCGGGTATGGTTGCTCAATCAACCGGCCTACCATTAATTGGTTTACCGGGAAATGAGCGGAGTGCAAGTGGGTTGTTTTTACCCGGAGTTTATTCATTAGGCCGAATTCTCGAGGACAATGGATACAGTAACACTTTTATTATGGGTTCAGATGCTTCATTTGCAGCAAGAGATGATTTTCTAAACCAACATGGAAATTATAGAATTCTTGATTGGAGTGTCGCACAGCAACAAGGTGTAATACCGGCAGGTTATAGAGTTTGGTGGGGTTTTGAAGATGAATATTTGTACAGTTGGGCAAGAGATGAAGCAGTAAGCTTAGCTGCAAAAGGTACTCCGTTTAATCTTACTTTATTAACTGCTGATACACATCATGTAAGTGGATATGTATGTGGTTTATGCTTAGATGAACATGAGGAACAGCTTGCAAATGTTATTTCATGTGCAAGTAGGCAGCTTTATGATTTTATCACATGGTTATCAACTCAGAGTTTTTATAATAACACAACAATAATAATATCCGGTGACCACCGCAGTATGGATCCTCATTTTTTTGAAAACGTGAGCAGTAATTATCAAAGAATGTTACCATTCATAGTAATAAACCCAACTGCTCAAGCTTCATCAACATATAACCGTCTGTTCTCCACATTAGATATATTTCCTACTACATTAGCTGCTTTAGGAGTGAGAATAGAAGGTAATAGGTTGGGTTTAGGCGTTAATCTTTTTTCAAGCGAAGCAACAATTATAGAGCATTACACATTAAACACAGTAATGGCAGAATTACGTAAGTTTTCTGCGTTTTATATGAACACATTTTGGTAGTGAGATTATCGTTTCAAACCATTTGGAGGTAAAAGGGTAACTGGTGTGCCTCGCGGTCTTCAAAACCGTTGTACGAGCCAAAACTCGTAGATGAGTTCGATTCTCATTTGCCTCCGCCAGAGTTAAAAAGGAGAATAAAAACATGTTTAATATTAAAAATGTTACAGATGATTTGATTTGGGTGGGGGCAAATGACAGACGGCTTGCTATGTTTGAGGGCGTTTATTCCGTACCTAATGGTGTTTCTTACAACTCCTACATTCTCCTTGATGAAAAAACGGTACTCTTTGATACTGTGGATAAGGCCGTACATCAAAGATTTATTGAAAACGTAATAGCCGCTCTTGATGGAAAAGATTTGGATTATTTTATAATTCAACATACAGAACCTGACCACACTGCGGCAGTCCAAGACATTGTTACAAGATACCCGAATGCAACAGTTGTATGTAACGCAAAAACATTCGAAATGATAAAAAGATTCTTTAACATAGACCTTAAAGAACGTGTCCAAATTGTCAAGGAAAACGATACGCTTAAAACAGGCAGACATGAGCTGCATTTTCTAATGGCACCAATGGTACATTGGCCGGAGGTTATGGTCACTTATGATTCAACAGATAAAATCCTATTTTCTGCTGATGCATTTGGCAGTTTTGGAGCATTAAACGGCGCACTTTTTGCTGATGAAGTTAACTTCGACCGTGATTATATGGACGAAGCCAGAAGATATTACACAAATATTGTAGGTAAATACGGCAACCAGGTAATGTCTCTACTAAACAAAGCATCTACAGTTGACATTGAAATTATATGCCCTCTGCATGGATTTGTATGGAGAAGAAACTTAAATGATTTGATCTCAAAGTATGTACTTTGGGGTAGTTACATTCCTGAAGAACAAGGTGTGATGATTGCTTATGCTTCTGTTTATGGTAACACAGAAAACGCTGCAGAAATACTATCAAGTAAGCTCCGAGACAAAGGTATCAAAACTCAGATGTTCGACACCTCTGTTATACCTGCATCCGAAATTATATCAGCGGCTTTTAGATGGAGTCATCTGGTCTTTGCATCAACAACATATAACGCAGGGATTTTTATAACAATGGAGGCATTAGTTTCTGATATTGTTGCTCATAATCTCCAAAACCGCACGGTTGCTATTATCGAAAATGGCTCGTGGGCTGCTACAAGTGGTGGATTAATTCGTGAACGTTTATCCAAATGCAAAAATATGAATATTCTTGATAATGTTCTAAGTATAAAATCCAGTCTTCAAGAAGATCAAATTTCAGAGCTTGAAGCTATGGTTGATGCATTAATCGCTAATATGAACCCAAATGAAATTGCTAAAACCAAACCTGTTACAGGTGTAGCAGATTTGAGTAACGATAACACATCAAAAATTGATAAAAGTGCAATGTTTAAGTTATCTTATGGGTTATTTATCCTCACTGCCAAGGATGGTGATAAAGACAATGGTTGCATAGTAAACACAGTTACACAAGTTACGGATAAACCGTTACAAATAACAGTTGCAGTAAATAAAGCAAATTATACATGTGAGATGATACAAAAAACTAAGGAGTTTAATGTCTCAATTCTTGACGAGAGCGCACCATTTAAGGTTTTTGAGCATTTTGGTTTTCATAGCGGACGAGATACTGATAAGTTTGCTGATTGTGATGCAAATACTCGCACAGATAATGGAATTCGTTATATGCCTAAGTATACAAGCGGTATATTGTCAGCAAAAGTATCAGAAATACTGGATTTTGGTTCACATCTTTTGTTTGTTGCAAGCATAACAGAAGCATTTCCAATGTCCAAAATACCAAGCATGACATACCAGTATTATTTTGATAATGTTAAACCCAAACCACAACCAAATGAGAAAAAGATAAAGGGTTATAGGTGCATTGTCTGTGGTTATATCTACGAAGGTGACCCATTACCCGCTGACTTCATCTGCCCCTGGTGTAAACACGGAGCAGAAGATTTTGAGAAGATCTGAAATATTACTGAGAAATATTAGTTACTCTTTTTTGTTAATTTTTACATAATTAGTCATTGAAATCAAATATTAAGAGTGTTAAAATGGAGTGAACATTAGTGACTTGCAATTAAATGCGAAAGTAGGTGAAAATTAATGATTACAGAGATAAAGAAAAAAGAAATCATGACATTGAGGGAACTTAAAAAGAAGTATTCCACTAAATGGTTTCGCTATGTTATAGTTGGAGAAATAAATCTTCTAAACCCAGACTCTGATATGTG
>JAITFS010000023.1 GCA_031281195.1 Oscillospiraceae bacterium | reverse complement strand
AATTTCGATGTCAGAGACTATCGCTTTTTTAACATCAGAAAATGCGTTTTCCGTCATTGTAAATCTTATATACGGTGGTGGTGTTTCAGTTGGTAAATCCTTATGAGGAGGTGTTCCGGTGGGTATAACTATAAGCAAATCAAGCTTTTGTTCTTTTATAGCAATCTTAGCCGCACTTACATGTCCAATATGAGGTGGGTTAAATGCTCCCCCAAATATTCCTATTCGCATTTTTCTGTTTTCTTTTTGCGAAGTCAGATATGCTTTTAGTATTTTTGTAAAACTTATCAGAGCTTTTCCTCTGTGAGAGATTTTATTTTTTTCTTCGATGGTTAGCTCTGCCATCGTTTTATCATAACCATTAGGAAGAAAAACCGGGTCGTACCCAAAGCCACTTGTACCTTTTAGTTCAGTTGTGATTGTGCCATAACATTCACCTGTCGCTGATAAAATATCCTCATTTGGAAAAGCACATACTATATTACAGACGAATTTGGCTTGTCTTTGTTCCATATTTTTCATGTTTTTTAGTAAATACTCGCAACGTTCTGTAGATGTTAATAATTCTCTGCCATAAGAACTGGAATATAAACCGGGATCACCAGCTAATGCATCAACTACTAACCCTGAATCATCTGCAATAGCAGGCTCTCCCGAAGCTTCCATTATTGCTACTGCTTTTAATGTTGCATTTTCAAGAAAAGTTGTACCGGTTTCTGCAACATCTATGTCAATTTCCATATCATCACGAGTAACTACATCAACACCTAAGTTTGATAATAGCTCTTGCATTTCTTTAACTTTTCCGGGATTTGCCGTGGCAAGCACAAATTTCATGTAAACTAATCTACCTCTCACGCTAATACTGCTTCTGAGAACTCACGGGGGTTAAAGTCAATTAAATCCTCAGCTTTTTCACCTACTCCGATGAGTTTTACCGGTATGCTTAACTCATTGGCAACAGCATATACAATTCCGCCTTTTGCTGTACCGTCAAGCTTTGTTAACACAATGCCCGTGAGGTCTGCTGTGTCCTTAAACTCTCTTGCTTGCATAAGCCCATTTTGACCTGTTGTTGCATCAAGTACGAGCAGCACTTCCCTATCTGCATCCGGTAGCTCACGGTTTATAATCCTGCAAATCTTTGCAAGCTCGTTCATCAGATTTGATTTATTATGAAATCTACCTGCTGTGTCGCAAATAATAATATCAACACCACGTGCTTTTCCGGCGCTAATTGCATCAAATACGACAGATGCAGGGTCAGCACCCTCCTCACGTCGCACAATGTCAGCATTAGAACGCTCCGCCCAAATAGACAGTTGCTCACCTGCGGCAGCACGGAAAGTGTCTCCTGCACATAATAGAACCTTTTTTCCTTGATTGGTATATCTTGTTGCAAGCTTGCCTATTGTTGTTGTTTTACCGACTCCATTTACACCGATAATGAGAATTATTGATGGCTTTGTGTTTATGCTTAACCCGGCCTTATTATCACCTAATTTTTCTGTAAGAATATCTGTAAGAGCAGATTTGATTTCATCTACACCTTTTAGTGCGTTTTTTAAAACAATTGCACGTAACTCCTCAACAATTGTTGAGGATAAAGTTGCACCCACATCAGCTAAAATCAATGTTTCTTCGAGTTCGTCGAAAAAATCATCATTTGCACCTGTAAAAGATGCAAAAACAGCACCCAGTTGACGGGTAGTTTTTGATAATCCTGCTTGTAATTTACTAAAAATACTCATAATTTATGCTTTTTTGATATGCTTTTCTGCTTCGTTTAGGTCAATGCATATAACATTTGATACACCATGCTCTTGCATTGTGATACCATACAAAACATCAGCTTCTTCCATAGTTCCGCGTTTATGCGAGATTACAACCATCTGTGTTTTATCAGACATAAATCGCATATAATCTGCAAATCGAATAACATTTGCATCATCAAGTGCAGCGTCAATCTCGTCCATTACAACAAATGGAGGCGGCCGCACCGTGAGGATAGCAAAGTATATTGCAATAGCAACAAAAGCCTGCTCTCCACCTGATAATAATGATAATGTCCTAAGCTGTTTGCCGGGAGGCTGTGCTTTAATCTCTATTCCGCAGTTTAATACATCATCTACATCTTCAAGTTCTAACGAAGCGTGTCCACCACCGAATAATTCCTTAAATGTTACTTCAAAGTGTTTGTTTATATTCGCAAACTCTTTTGTAAAAATGTTACGCATGTGTGATGTTATATCTTCGATTATAACAAGCAGATCAGTTTTTGCTTTTACAACATCCTCACGTTGGGTTGTAAGGTCATTATATCGAACACTGACACGTTCATACTCCTTGATAGCTCCGATGTTTGGCTCTCCAAGCTCAAAAAGCTCACGTTTAATTGCATTTAAGCGGCTTTTTGCTGTGTTGATATTTTCTATTGGTGTTCCTGCTGAGATAGCTGTTGTGGGAGAAAGTTCGTAGTTATCCCAGAGCTTGTCGTGGATATTTCGTTCTTCATTATCTAAATTGTTCTTTTTAAGAAGTAAATTATCGCATTTACGCTGTAGATTATGTAAAACTTCATTTCTGTCTTGTAAGGATTTTCTTAGAGAGTTACTTTTTGCTTCAATCTCATTCTTTTTCTTATATAATTTTGTTAAAGTCTCTTTATGTTTATTTAGTTCCTCGGCTATTGATAAAATATTATGTTCATTTTTTTGTATATCGCTTAAAATCAACTCGTTCTCTGATTTAAGTTTATTTATAGTATCTAATTGACGCTCACGGCTTCCGTACATATCATCACGTATCGTGTTAAGCTGTGCAACAAGCTTTGTGGTAGAATCGCTTTCGGCTTCTAATGCTGCTATTTTTGTTCGATATTCAGCTAAAGCCTCATTAACACGCTCACGTTCGACAGATATTTTCTCCTGCCCGATAATTGCTTCTTCAATTTCATCCTTTAGTTCAGTAAGGTTTTTTTCTATATCATTTAGCTCACTTTTTAGTGTTTCAGAGATTTTTGAATTGTTTTTTAGTCTTTCTTCGATATTTTTTAATTCTGCGGTTAGAGTTTCGATGTTTCCACTAAGTGTTAAAAGAAGCTTTTCATGATGTGAGGTTTCCAGCTCTTGTTTTAATACATCTTCTTCAGCAGTTCTAAGCTCAACAAGTGCAGTGCTAAGCTCATAATCAGCAGCCGTTTTCTCACGTAAATATTCGGAATGTTCACGTTGTATTTTTGTATGCTGTTCTGTGCAAGTTTTAATCTTACCTTCGAGCTGCTCCAGTTCGTTAGCTCTCGACAAAACGCCAACTGTATTTACTGTCGAACCACCGGTCATAGAACCGCCAACATTCATTACCTGCCCGTCAAGAGTTACTATCTTGTACTTGTGACCATGTGTTTTAGCTATTTCTGTGGCGTTATTTAAACTGTCTGCAATTACAACACGACCTAAAAGGTTTGCATATATACCGTTATACTTATCTTTAAAATCTACAAGATTTAATGCAATACCAACAAACCCATTATCACTGTTAAAATCAGAATCCTTAAGTGTAGTGCCTTTGATAGTTGAAATAGGCAGAAATGTAGCTCTGCCCCCATCACGTCGTTTTAAGTAATTAATTGCAGCTTTACCATCATCAACAGTATCAACAACAATATTTTGCAAAGCTCCGCCAAGTGCTGTTTCTATTGCAATGGTGTACTCGTCTTCGGTTTTTACAAG
>JAITFS010000198.1 GCA_031281195.1 Oscillospiraceae bacterium | reverse complement strand
CTATCCTCACCGGTTCCGTTATTTAAGTAATCAAGCTGGTGAATTATCCCTTGCAAATCACCGCTTCCATCACCGTTACTATCATAAAACGAACCAACGAATATTTGATAAAAGTTTCGATTTACCGCCGTATGCTCCGGCAGATTATCTTCAACCGCAACACAACTAACAGTAAGCATAGCAACGAAAATTAGTACAAGTAACTTTGTAATAAACTTTTTATGACGTAGCATATCCTCACCTCCTATTGCAAATACTATACCACATAGCAGTGTTTGTTGCCAGTTTCGGCTTATGTAATTTGTTCTTGCAATTTGTTGATGTGTATGATTATAATAATAACGCAAATTGTGCTTCCGTAGCTCAGTAGGTAGAGCACCCCCTTGGTAAGGGGGAGGTTCACCGGTTCAATCCCGGTCGGAAGCTCCAGAATTACCCTCATCTCTCATTACTGTAGAGTTATAAGCATACCCTTATGGTCAAAACCATGTTGTAGCGTATCAACATACTCCATTTTCAATGTGTCACTGATTGTAAAGGTATGATCTAATAGAAACTTTGTGTTGCTACTTGCATTTATATAAGAGAACGCATCCGGGTCGGCATTGGCATCGCGGTATATGGTCTTTAGTTTGTCAAATGATGTATCTCCCGAGTAGTTATTAAAGTCACCGAAAACAGCAATTGGTCTTTTCTGTTGCATATAATTATATAAAGTATGCAATCCAAGCTCGTAGTAAATATAGTATGGGGATTGGTATTTATGCTGTGGGTATTGAATGTGCACAGATACCATTTCTATATCATTAAACCTCATAGATACCAATGTACCGTAGCCATAATCCATCAACACCTTTTCATAATCACCGTCAATGAGGTCATGCGAAACACTATAGTTTATCGCTTTGAATATAACATCTAGCTTTGAGCAGATATTCATCTTGTATCCTCGTTTTGCTAAAAATGTATCGGTTGGATACCAACAGTTTTCATTTTTATAAATATCAGGTAATACATCATTAAAATTACAGTTTGATGACTCTGCAAGACAGACAATATCAATTTCATTATCACAGACAAACTGCTTGAGCCAAATTCTCTGAGGAGTTTCTCCTTTACTTGTGGCTAAACGTGTCGCACAGTTTAAATATAAGACTTTCAATTTTAATTACCTGCACTTTCATAATCAATTATTTTATCAATATACTACATCTATGTTTTCATATCAAATTTTATCCTAACTCTAAACTAGCAGATAAATTATTATATTAGCAATGTCAGCGATATTACTATCTAAATACGTTCAATAGTGCAGTTTCAAAACAGACTACTCACCACCAGAAATGTTTTCATATACAAAGTCCCATTCAAAAAGAATACCACTTGATTGAAGAAACTTGCATACAATAGTAGTTCCAAGACTGGTTGTTTTAATTGGCTATTTAATACCATTTCACAATTTCTTTATAACTCTGAGGTACACCTTTACCTGTTTAGCAGATTATTCCAAGTAATAGCATGGCACGCTTGAGATCTCTTTATCTAACTAAAAAGAAAAATAACACTGCTAACACTGGTACAACAACAAATAATCCAACAAAGATACAACCGACTATATGGCTAACTCTGTCTTTATAACAGATCTCAGACTCTCCTTCTCACTTTTTGGTAAAAGTCAATACCATGGGAGTTACCATGTTAGCAAAAACTAAAACTAAAATTCCCCACATTGACTTTTACCTTCCTATACTTTTATAGATTCGGTTATCTGTTTTCAAAATTTCCGACTATCTAAATTGCACCCTTTTGTTAGTCCTTTAGTCAGTACTAACAAAACGAAAGCGCTAATAATTCAGAAAAAGAGATTTTAGCGTTTTTATTTTTATAATGTTTTTATTGTTTTGGTAAGCTGTCTATCATTTTTTTAATGCCTTCATCTTTTGTAATATCATAAAAAATTGACCAGAAGCCTTTTGCTGATTCATAATCAACTCTTTCAAAAGAACCTTTACCAAATACTAGTGATATGCCCAATACCGCATCATTCGCATTTTGTGGAATATTATTCTCTTTTAATATTACATTAACTTCGTCCGGTGAAAGATCGGGAGTTGGATTGCCGGATACCTGTTGAATATAGAACAACTGCGATTGTGGTGTTGCTGACTCATTATCATAAGCCATACTCTTGAAGTATAATGCAGTAGCAATACGATACTCTTCTTGTTCAATATAGTAATATCCTAAATTACGATAACAACGTGCTAATTCCCTACTGGTATACGCAAAGTCAAGACACTGTTTTGTAAGATTAAGATATTCATCCCATTCCTTATGTATCTTATAAACCTCAGCCAACTCTAATATGGCTTCTACTCTAACAGGATTTATACTAATCGCTTTTTTTAATGCTACGATTGCATCTTCATAGCGTTTTAACTCAAATAATAAGTTGCCATACATATAGTAACAATGTCCAAAATCTTCCGTCATCCGACGTAAGGTTTTATCCGGTTTGTAAAGTTCTTTATATAGTAATTCTTCAAAAGGATTATGGAAATAAAAATACTCGCTTACGGCATCAGCACGGAACAAAGTCATCTCGCCTTTTCCTTGTTCCATTTTATTTATTAGCGATTCCAGTATAGACAGAGCTTTGTCAAAGTTCTTTTGGTGCATTTGAAAACCCGCTTCATCAAGAGCTGCATTTACACCAAGCTGATGATTCTCAATAGTTTTTTCAATTTTTGCACGTTTATCAGCAGGCATAACATCATATAAAATTCTGCCTATACCGCGAGATATTTCTTGTGCTAACTTATGCTCTTTATATTGCTCCATTTCTTTCATTAAATATTTTACATCATCTTCATTATTACCTGTTAAACCTGATGTGATTTTTTTGCATTATATCGTTGTAATTATTATCCACTTCTTTACTCTCCTTTACCCTTTTAATAATACCACAAACCAGTAGAAAAATGGGAACACCTAAATTTCTTACAAATTCGTAGACCACCTAAATTGTACCCTGTTGTCAGTCCTTTAGTCAGTACTAATAACGCAAAATTTTGTTGATTATCATTTTTTTATATGGTATTCTTGTCAAATAAAAAACGATATTTGTACTATTCGACATTTAAACGAGGTGTATGTCATGCCGAGATACTCGAGTCAAAAACTGAAAGCACTATACCTTGCAAGGATTTTACTGGAACAGACAGATGAAAAAAACGTAATGTCAACGACTGATTTAGTAAGAGCTATGTCGGTATTCGATATTCCGGTGGAGCGTAAAAGCATATATGATGATATAGAAGCACTACGGCATTACGGAATGGATATAGAACTCCGTCGAGGGAAAAAAGGCGGTTACTTCGTTGCATCTCGGGATTTTGAACTTCCAGAACTTAAACTTCTTGTTGATGCGGTTCAATCTTCATACTTGATTACAGGCAAAAAAAGCAGAGAGCTTATAAAGAAACTCTCAAAGTTAACAAGCACAGAACAAGCAAAACAACTAAACCGGCAGGTTCATATACAAGGACGTTCCAAGGCACTTAACGAAACTGTGTACTATACAATCGATTCGATACATGAAGCTATAAATGAAGGTAAGAAGATAAGCTTTAAATATTTTGGTTATGACATCAAAAAAAGTAGGGTCTACAAAGGCTCAGAGAAAGTTTATATAAGAACTCCGGTCGCTATGTGTTGGAATAACGATAATTACTATCTCGTTACATACGCTCCACAATTTGAAAATCCTTATGCGACATACAGGGTTGACCGCATGGTAGATGTTAAGTTGACAAAAGAAAAAGCTGAAAAGTGTAATAAAGAAACTTTCAAGTTATCTGATTATATAAAACAAAACTTTGGAATGTTCTCCGGCGAAATGGTAAAAGCCATGATAGCCTTTGACGAAAGCCTTGTTAGCGTGGTTCTTGACCGATTTGGATCAGAAACTCATTTAATGAAGCATGAAGATAACAAGTTTACAATCAGAGTAAATGTGTCAGCAACACCGGTATTTTTTGGTTGGATTTTCTCATTCAGAGATCAAGCTGAGATACTTGAACCAGAGAGTTTACGAGAAGATATGGAAAGGATGTTAAAAATCGGCAATTCTATATACGGAGATGCACAGGAATAGCAACTACGAGTCACAAGTAAATTGCAACCTTAATATTAGCAATAATTCAAATCAATATTAAAAATTATGTGTTAAAAATTGTGCTTGACTTTTCGTTGTAATTTGGTATTATTGTATTACGTAAAAACCGTTCCGAAAGGTTACCGTTAGGGTAGCTTAGTCCCGAAAGGGATAGGAGCGGTTTCGTGCTTTCTAAAACTCTATTTCAAAAACGTCTACAATTTTATTTTCCAATAGATTATAGAATTTATCTGAATCTGCTCTGTCTTTACGATATGAACGAGCAATACTACCTGCAATAATATCAGCAATTTGAATCAACGAGTTCCTTCTTGAGTCTGCGAATTTCAAATCAAACTTATCAAAATCAGTAGTATTCAGGTTTTTCCTCAGGTATGTTCTAATATCTTGCATATAACGCTTACCGCTGATACCGTCAATAATTATATATGGGTTCTCCAAATCAAGTTTAATTAGGAGTTCCTTAATAACATAGTAATACAAGGATTTGCTGCTTATAATGTCCGGTGCCACCGGAATTTTTCTCTTATCAAGAACCATAGCATAAGCAGAAAATTCATGGTCACTAATTCTATTTATTAATTCTTCAATAATGCTCTTCTTAGTCGTATTAAACTTAAATTCATGTGTTTCTTTCCAACCAAGTGTTTGACGATACTTATCAACTGTAGCAGCAAGCTTTTCCTTTTTGTCTTCACCAACTACAATAACAGCAACAATAATGAAATGGCTCGTACTTGAACCTTCAACACCCGGATCTCCGCTATCATCACAAATTATGTACTCTCTTGGTTGTTGCTCGTTAATGCTATCGTTCATAGGAATCCTCTTTGGTTTGATGTGCGATATGGTTACATTCTTCACAACTTTAAGCAGTTACGCTATCCTTGGTAAGGGGGAGGTTCACCGGTTCAATCCCGGTCGGAAGCTCCATCGCCTAAACTCGCACGGCTAATGCCTCGCAAGCGAGGCGTTGAGCTGTGCGAGTTTTGTTGTGTCACCTACCTACGCACAGCATTTAGTTAAAAATTCGTCTAATTGCTCTTTTGTTATGCCAACACCACCAACAGAGTCAAGGCGAATGTCACCATATACAAAAGTTGGTACTGCCCAAACGCCTTTTTGCTCATAAGCATAGTCATTAGCTTCGAGCATTGCTGTTTTATATTTTTCGTTTTTTAGAGCGGTTTCCAACGCTACTGTATCAGCTACACCTACATCTGCGGCACATTTTACAAGAGTAGAGATATCTTCGATACTTAAACCATCTTCATATTGTGCTTTATAAACACTGTTAATAAATGCAAGTTCATCGCCCTTTGTGTCTTTGACGTATAAACATGCCTGCACAGCTAAATTGACATAAGGTCTATGGTCTGGTTCTTCGTG
Source organism: Oscillospiraceae bacterium (assembly GCA_031281195.1). Lineage (GTDB taxonomy): Bacteria > Bacillota > Clostridia > Oscillospirales > Oscillospiraceae > WRMH01. Next base: position 9,091 of record JAITFS010000198.1, on the reverse strand, counting down.
CTTAGGATGCGCTTCAATGGGTTTCCATATTATTTCTACATCCGGGTATTTAGAAATCAGTTCTGAGAGATAATCCAATCCCTTAACGCAATAGGGTCAAGCGTTGTCTATAAATACTTCAATTTTAATCATGATATAAGCTCCTTATTTTATTTTTGACTTTGTAAATTACAGCCAAAGTTATGCTGTAATCTGAATTTTATTATAAAATTAAAATATATCTAAGTCAAGATAATAGTTACCAGTCAATCCTTTGTCATTCGAGGTACTACGCAGAGTTTATACTGAGCTTAGCGAATATACCTAGTGTTAACTCTTGCGAATTACAAAATCGTTGGTATCAAAGGGTATGAGGAGTATTTCTGAATTTAGATCACCCCCTCCTTAGTAAGAACGAGGTTCACCGATTCAATCCCGGTCGGAAGCTCTAATAACATCAAGAACCCTTACAAAATCAAGGGTTCTCACGAAGAAAAAATAGATATACACGATTTTTACACGAAAAACACAAATGATACAGACTCAATCTTACAGTAAATCGGCAGTTGATAACTGTCGATTTATTTGTGTTGACACCGTTTAAAAGCACTTATTGTGTCACAAGACGGTGCAACACATCGTGAACTTGCTCATCGTCAGACCCTTGACACCACTAACAAAAGAATAATACCCGCACGGTTGAACAGCACTTTAGTGGTATTTAGCCTTAGTTACAAATACTTCCATATGATTGTTATAAAAATCGGAATATTTTAAGGTTTAACTAGTAATATTTGTCTATAGTTATTAATATTTCCTGCAATAACACAAGAAATATAATCTTTACCAGCTTTTGATGTCCATGGTTGGTTTCCTTTATATGAGAATCTCGTATATATTACTGCTTTACTGCCTTCCGTGTCTGCTAGATAATTATTAATACCTGTACCATTAAACCATAAGTCAATTGAAACCCACTTACCATCTGCGCGTAATACATTTTCCAGTTTTAGTTTATATAAGTCATTTTGATTTTCTGAATTAATTTTTAATACTGACCTAATATAACCTGCTATACACAAAGGATGATAGCGCTTTTCTTTAGTTAGAAGTTTTGATAATCGACTATAATCATTATCGTTATCCGCGTCAAAATAAAAATGTTTCCAAGGAATAAAAAAAGCGTTTCCGTTCCAATCATGGAATTTTAACTTTAATGTATCTTCCAAATCAGTGTTGCTTTCAACCCTATCTCGCAACTTCATTACTCCTGTGATAGTTGATAAATATTTCTCCTTACTCCCTATAGTTATATAATTAAGATTTCTTTTTTCGTTTTCAGATTTTTCAGAACTTCTATTACTCCCTTCCAGTTTTTCATCATCAGTTATTAATAATAATCTTAATACGAATACGTCATTATCTTTAGATATTAAATCTCCATCTGCGCAAGCAGCGTAAATATTATATAATACACCGTTGATTGTATACTTACATCCCTCCTTATGATACATATTTTGTTTTAATCGGAAGTACCGTTTAATAGTAATTATCTTCTCACCTAAGTCTCTTTTGTGAGAATGTACAAAACTTACAGGCACACTACAGTTAAAACACTGTAGATTCTGTAGATTTCTATACTTTATATCTGCTCCATCATCATTAACATTGATTTTATTACCTTTATACAGTGCATCATCCATTTTTAAACCCATGCTGTGCTCCTTAAATTCATGCGTTATAAATCAAACGCTAGTCAACTGCTGAGCTATTTTTATAGATCGGAATAGAGAAAATCTAACGTACTTTTGATGTAATCACGAGTTTCTTCTAATGTAGTATTTCCAATATAATCATGATGATCAGAATTAAGTGTCTCTCGTAAATTATGTAATTTTTCAACAAGCTTGCCGTCAAGTATATTTGCATTTCCTAATCCAGTTATCTTTTCGTTTAGTGTAGCAAAAGATAGCTCTAAATCCAAAAGCTCTGGTTGATATAACAAGTCGATATGCCGTTCCAAAAAAGGACGGAGTTCAAGTATGATACCTATGTCACTTGAAATCCCATTAATAAATGAAACCATACTTAGATAAGATTTTTCATGGTCAGATAATAAGTAATCAGATGTATCAAAAGGTTCAAGAACAAAACTGCTTGGTGTTCTTGTTATTTTTGAATAGACTGAATTCGACTTGCAATTTAACAATTGTCTGACTAGCATTTTATAATGAGTTAAAATGATAATTTGCTTAAATCTTGATGATAAGGCTTTTATTTCGTCGCATGTTTTTTTAACCCTATTATCATCGAAACTTACAACAGGGTCATCAAGCACCAAAATAGTAGTAGCTATATCAGCTTCTTCGGCACGCGCAAAAAATATTGCTAATGCCAGGCTACGTCTGTCTGATTCACTAAATACTTTGCTCAGATTATCGTCTTTAATTGGTGTATTGCTATATTGTACTTTCAACTCATATACAGTTTTATTACCCTTAGTAGATTGCACACATTTCATTTTGAAATTGTTGCTTCCAAGAGTTGTAAACCAATTATTTATAGAGGCAAACAATCTGTTTAAATAACCTGATTGTTGTGTCTCAAGTTGAGCTTGAAGCCTTGCAGTTTCATCCTTATAGCTCTTTTGCTCACGTAATGCTTTACTATAATTGTTACATTGTCCATCTTGAGCAAGGCGTTTACTCTTCATCTCTAGTGAACTAATCGAATTATTAGCAGTTTGTTTTTTTTCTGTAACAACCTCTGGAGTCCACTTTGTGACTTCATTACGTTTTTCTTTTATTATATCTATACACTTAATCATTAAATAATATACTGTGTCAAGAATGTCATCGGATGGTATTAAATGTTTATTAATTTCATCAAAATCTAGCGGCAGTGATATCTTTTTATGTAAATTTGCACGTTTATCTGAAAGAAAATGATGTACTTGTGGTAATAAATAATTAGATATATTTTCTCGTAAAAGGGTTTCCTCAACTCGTAACTTTTCAAGCTCATCATCTAAGATAACTATTAAATCACTTAATTCCTCAATAAAAGGTGAATATTTCTTGATTGATATTATTATGTTTTCAATTTTGCTTGATATAACAGCGGATGACAAGTTTGTTGTCAAAGTATTTACTGAGAGGATTGTGTCATTTAAAGTGTTTACATAAGAATCATACTTATCATTAAAAATAGCTTTATATGCATCAATTAATACCTTTACTGCCTTAGTTTCTTGTGTACAGAACGGGCATATATCATCGATTATGAGTTTTGTACCCTTTTCAAGCCATGACCCATCAGTATTATCAAATTGTTTTTGCACTTGTTTCATAATTTCGCTTGATATATCGTCATATGAAGAGTTGCTTATTTTGATAAGAGCTTCACGAAGTTGTGTAAACTGTTTTAAGTAATTATCATTTTCAATATCTATAAGTGGCAACTTACAAAAATCAGTAATTTTATCGAGTCTTTCAATAAGCTTTTTCTGCTCTGTTATCATTTTTATTAATACTTCTGGACTTTCAGTAATATTTAAATTGATAAAGTTAATGACTTCTTTATCTTCACTTACAACTTTTACATAATCGGGTCGTAGGGTTTTTAAATCCTTAGGAAATAACCCGGCTGCTTTTTTTCTGGATTCAATCTCTAAACCAATCCTTGCGCCTTCTTCTCCAAGAATAAAGTCAGTCAAATTTTCTTTATTGTTTCGTGTTATGTTAACACCAGTAAAAATATTGTTTGAGATAAACTCTTGGTCAAATATCATTAGTTTACCTTTTAAACTATCACTAGACCATATACCAGAGTTATATTCTATACCTTCCTCGTTTGATGTAGCTGATTCTTTGTAAGATATTTTTACAATTTGTGGCAACGAACTTTCTAATGGAAGAGACCTTCTATTTACGATATGCATTGGATTATCTGATGTAGCGGATTTGAGAATATCAGCGATTGTTGACTTTCCATACGTATTCTCACCATAAATAACACTGATCTTTTTATTATCAGTAAGATTACCGATGGCAACACTGCCTCCGCTATTAAAATTACTAAATCGACCAATTTGGTTTATTTTGTTAATTCGTACAATCATATGAAACCCTTCTTATAAGTATTTAATGCGTATTATTACTGTGATGTAGGAGTTCAGAGTTCTTCAATAACTTCTTTCTTAATAAATTGCTTTCATTGCGTCAGCAACAGCTTTAATCATAGGTACTGCTACTGAATTACCAAACTGGCGATACATTTGCGTGCGAGATACGGGTACAATGAATGAATCGGGGAATCCCATAAGACGTTTACATTCTAATTCAGATAACAGCCTTACTCCTGTAGGTCCATCTTTTACGAATGTTCCTGTCAAGCGTTGAATTTTATGATAGCTCGCGACTAATGTCTTAACTTGAATATCAGAATTCTCATCTACCAACTGAGGTTTTCCATCATCTTTTTTATAAAGATAACTCTTTTGTAAATGCTCAGAAATATCATACCCGGACAGATTCTTTTCAAGTATTTCTTTTACGGGGCGTCGGAATGTTTGATTACCTTTTGGTAATTCGAATTCACTTACCCTTAAATCGGGATGAAACCCAACTATTATTACTCGGCGCCTAACTTGCGGAAGCCCATAATTTTGAGCATCTAATTCATCCCAGAACACATTATATCCAATGTCCTGTAATGATGCTAATATCGTTTTAAATGCTACGCCATCCTGTATACTTAATATACCTGCAACATTTTCTAAAAGGAACATTTTTGGCATATGATGCTTTAGTATACGCAATACATCAAAAAATAATGTCCCTTGAGTCGTGTGAGCAAAACCTTCACGCCGTCCGATGTTTGAAAATGGCTGGCATGGAAAACCAGCAAGTAAAACATCGTGACTAGGTATATCAAATGCATCAATTTTAGTGATATCACCGTAAGGTACATCCCCATAATTAGCCTTATATGTTTCAACAGCGTATTTATCCCATTCTGAACTAAATACTGCTACAGTCTTATTGTCTTCAAAACCTTGCCGTATACCACCTATTCCAGCGAAAAGGTCAATGAAACGAAGCTTACCGCCTGCGGATGCTCTTGGAGGTTGGACAGTAACTATCGCTTCTGTCCAAATTGCTTTATTTAGCAAAACTTCACATTTTTGCGAAAAACTCTGACAGCCTGGTATATCTTTTTCCATTATGCTTTCATACAATGCATCGGGAATATAAAGGGGTCTTTGATTTTTTTTATCGTGCCCAGCAGGTTTTCTGCCCGCACCTGTTCGTGCTCCACCTCTCATTAGAAAAACCTCCATGGTATAATTGAGATAATTATATCATGGAGATTATGAAAACGCAAGTTGTAAAATCAATTATTTATTCCGTATACACTAGATATAGTTGTTAGTTATTTGTAAACACTTTTAATTGTATGCTTTTACCACGTTTACCACTTGGATACGTCCATTGAAATGGTGTGCCAAACTGTCCTTTTGATGAATATGTCCGTATGTAATAATTCACATAATTCTCGCGCAACCAAAAATTGTCAGCATTTGGCATGTTCTTAAAAAGGATGCTATCAGCCACTTGAATTGGATGTGTTATACGAGGATTGTTCACTCCAAATATTGCAAACTCTACGAGCTTTCGATTATATGAGGGCAGTTTATTGCATAACACATCAACTAAATGTTCTTGCCCTTGTTCATTGAATTTTTTTACGCTCCCGCAATCCTGAAAGGCTGTTAGTGCCTTTGCTAACTCATCATCAGGATCGATTTGTAGTGCCATAATTAAATCTGTAACTTGTCCTTCGTGTACAGTTACTCGATCTTTTGAAGTCTTTTTTACTGTAATATTATGAGTGACAGTGTGCTCGTTATCAAAGGTAACAGTAAAAGAGACATCTGTTTTAGGAGATCCGCCACCATCAAGGCTGGGGATTTTATCAGTAGCATCAATCATGACAACCTTATCTTTACTTTCTTTATAACCAATACTAGGCTCAAATCCTATCCCAGATAAAATAATTTTGAACCATGGAAATGAATCAGATTTTTCTTCATGCTTACAAGATTCAAAATTATTCCATAAATGCCAATTGCTTTTTTCATTAAGCAATTGCATTACCATTTTTTCTGCATCTTTGCCAATAATATTTGATAAAACTCCTTGCGATATATCTACCATGCATTTTTCTAGTATTAGCTCGCGCAACTTACTTATTGTAATTACATCAGACAAAAACGATTTGTACTTTTTGCTGTTTACTTTTTGTGAGTAACGCATTGCGTTAGCTTGCTCAGCCTCTGATATTGAATCTGGTACAACAACATATATTCGTTCTACTTTTTTATCTTCAGAATCAATAATCTGTATATTTTGAGCAAAAAATTCTGTTCCATATATTCGATCCCTAATTGAGCTTGTGGTCTTTAAAAGCCATTGTGTGTCATTAAAATCGTGGAAAACTATACAAAAATCCATTTTAAACTGCTTTTCCATGCCTGGGTAGCCATTTGCATAATTTTTGTTTAATGTAATGTTAAGATTTGTGCTTTCTTTAAGATTAGCAACCATAGCTTCTACAGCGTTGCTTACTTCTAAGCCAGACTTTTTATATCTGCGTTGCATTTCACTTGCCACTAACAATTGATGTACACCTCTTGTTCTTGAATATCTAGATATTACTTCTTTAATAAATTACCACATAAATACGTATTTTACAACAAACATTGAAGAGAAAAGAATATTATGATATTCTTTTCAAGCAATAAAGGCTCGTTGTAAAATATTAGATTTGAGTTGATAGCGTGAAAGAATCTAAACGTATGCATGGCACATGGCACATGGTGCGTAACTCCATTCTTTTATGCTAATTTGTGCCAAAACCATTGTAATGGAGTTTAATATGCAATATGACAAAGCCACAGCAAACTCATCACGTAGTTATAATATGAAACGAATCCGTGGCAGAGATACTTCAATTGAGGTGAAGCTCAGAAAAGCACTCTGGCGTTCTGGAGTTCGGTATCGTAAAAATTGCACAAGATTGCCTGGAAAGCCAGATATTATTATTTTAAAATACCGTATAGCAATTTTTTGCGATGGGGAATTTTGGCATGGTAAGGATTGGGAAAATAAAAAGATACGAATCAAAAATAATAAGGATTATTGGATTAATAAAATCGAACGTAATATAGCTCGGGATAATGAAATCAATCAAAAGCTCAATGCTCTTGGTTGGACAGTTATACGGTTCTGGGGTAACGACATAAAAAATGATATAGACAGATGTGTTGATGATATTAAAGATGCTATCTTTTATTCTACCTTGGATTATCAAAGTAATCAATTTGCATACATCGACTACTTTGAGTTGAATAGTTAAAACACGGAAATCGCGTGAATAGTGAAAAAAACCGGCTGTCAGAGTGAGCTATATCCCACCATCAAACACCACTATCGTCCACATAGAGAAGTATGCCCACTGAGAAGATGTTATCCTCGTGAGTGATTTTCAAATAACCGTTGTATTTTTCCATAGAATTTCTGATATTTTTATAACCAAAACCGCTTTCACCACTATCTTTTTGTGTGATTAAGTGCTTTTTGTCCGCTTCAACGTCTGAACCTTCAGCATATTTGATCACACCGTCAAAGGTATTGTCAATTCTTATATCGAGAGTACCTTTACTGTATGTAATATCTAATTTTATTAACTTTTGACTCGCTTTTGTAACAGCTTCCAGTGCATTGTCCAATAGGTTGCCTAGAATAGTCACAACATCGGAAACTTCTATGTTAAGCTCCGGTGGTATTATTACGCTTACATCAAGTCTTATATCGTCATCTTTAGCGTTTCTCAGCTTATAGTTGATTATGCTGTCAAAAGCAATGTTGCCTGTGTCGCTGTAAATATCGCTTTTGCTAATATCTCCAATCAAACTGTTGAGATAATCCGTTGCCGCTTTGTTGTCTTTGGTATAGTCCTTCAAAGCTGCCAAATGGAGTCTTATGTCATGTCTGTACGATTTCATCTTTTCTATTGACTCCTGCATTAGCAGACATTGGGACATATAATAATCCTTTTCCTGTGAGTGCAGCTCTGACTTCACCCTCTCTCCAAACACTACCATTAGAGTGTTGCTTATGAAGAAAACCAAAAACAAACCTCCATATAGCACTGATATTGTCCAAAACATTTGGATATTTGGCAATTCGATAAATGTAAGAATACCAAGCAGCAGCGTTATTCCCGTTATCACCAGAGCCGGAACCCATATCGCAGATATTTCGTCCGTGTTTTTACTTTTTTTATTAAGCTTGTTAAGGAGTAGCGAAGTTAGAAACAACAAAACAGACAGGGAAATTATATTGACAAGGTTGTATGCTATCCAGTCCATTGTTAAATTGGGAATCAATTGGATCATAAAAACAGATGTTGTGGACAAAACCTGTGACAGCAATATGATAAAACCCACTGAAACGAGCCTTTTTATCGTATTCGAGTCATAGTTGAAGGTTATCAATATCATAGTTAATACTTGCAGCAAGACGTAGATGATATGGGGGATTGTGACTGCAAAACCAAAAAATAGACTAACAAAAAGAAAAGGCAGACAGGAAAGTATCAGCACAAATATATGCGTTTTTCTTTTCCAAAGAAATACCTCCATTACCTTTACCTGGGCAAATATTAACATAGAGATTGCGATTGTAAAAACAGCTATGATCTGCAGCAAATCAGACCCGCCTCCTTTCTACAATGGCATAATAAGCTTCCCTTACCTCATTTCTCTTGTTTCGACTGACGGGCAGTGTCGTAACGCCATCTGCTAAAACCACTTCGTCATATTTGAGTGCCGATATATAGTCATAATTAACGGCAAAAGAGGCGTGGATAAGAAGAAAATCAAACTTCTGAAGCTGCTGCTGATATATCTCTTTAAGTGTCCCGTAGAATTCCGTTTTTCTGCCATCTGTCAAGTGCAGTGTAATCTTCCTTTTTGTGCTTTCCAGATATACTATGTCTTTGATTTGCACCTTAAAGTCATCATGTCCGACTCTATATGTAAAGTCGC
>JAITFS010000140.1 GCA_031281195.1 Oscillospiraceae bacterium | reverse complement strand
TCTGTAAAATAATAAAACAAGTATACCACACCTTTACACAAAATCAATACTGTGCTATGCTTTTTATATAATAAAAACAAATAAAAACAGGGTTGGTGATTTGTCATGTTGTGGGTGAAGGAAAGTATTAACGAGGTTCTAAGAAAAGTAGATACAAATGCAGAAACAGGGCTGATTGATGCAGCAGTAAAAATGCGTCAAAAACAATATGGAACGAATGTTTTTGAGGAAGAAAAGAAAGAAACCTTACTACGAAAGATACTCCATCATTTATCAGAAATACCAACGTTAATTCTTATTGCAGCAACCATGATTGCGGCGTATATGGCAGTTTTCCATCCACCCGACACAATAGGAAATGGCTGGCCAAAGGTTTTTGTAATTTTATCAATTATCATTATCAACACCAGTCTTGGGATTTATCAGGAGAGCAAAGCTGAAAAAGCACTTGAAGCTTTAAAAAAGATGAACTCCTTTAAAACTACTGTTATCAGAGGTGGGGTAAGGCAGATAGTGGAAGCAAGCGACCTTGTGCCGGGTGACATCATTGAACTGACAACGGGTGATGTTATCACCGCAGATGCGAGGATTATCAGTGCCAGTAGTTTGCAGGTGGACGAGGCGGCACTCACCGGTGAGAGTGAGCCTGTGGACAAAGACCCAAATGCTGATATAAACGAGGATGTGCCGCTTGGTGACAGGCTTAATATGGTTTATTCGGGTTGTTTGGTGACGGGCGGGCGAGCAATAGCTGTTGTAGTAGAAACCGCAATGCAAACAGAAATGGGTAAAATTGCATCTTTGCTCAACAACACGAAAAAGCTCAAAACTCCACTACAGATTCGCTTGAAGCAACTGGCAAAACGTATATCAGCATTAGCGTTAGTCGCCGGTGTGCTGATGGTAATATTTGGTTACTTAGTTCACCCGGTAAACCCAATAGACGGTGCAACACGGTACTTCGTAGACATCTTGATTTTAGCGGTTGCTCTGGGTGTTGCAGCCGTGCCCGAAACGCTCCCGATAATTGTTACGATGGTACTTTCATATAGCGTTTATAATATGGTGCGGAAAAATACCGTTATACGAAAAATTCCGGCAGTAGAAACAGTAGGAAATACCTCTGTTATTTGCTCAGATAAAACGGGAACTCTCACACAAAACAAAATGCGTATTCGTGAAGTCTGGCATGTACGCCACGACCCAATATCAACAAAAGAAAAAGAAAGCTTTAACACCGATCAAAAAATGCTCGTTGAGTTGCTTGCTTCTTGCAGTAACGCAACGATTGAGCATTATGGCGAGGATAACGAAGAACATATTATCGGTGACCCGACGGAGATTGCAATAATCCGTATGCTCCACGATTTAGGGCTTGACCGTGTTCGGGCAGAAAGGGATTACCCAAGAGTTTATGAGATACCATTCGACTCCGGGCGAAAGCGTATGACAACAGTTCACCACGACGGTGACGGATATATCGCAGTGACAAAAGGTGCATTTGATCGAATACCTGTCAAATGGGATCCTGAGCTTAAAGCAAAAGCTAAAGAAATCCATGATTCTTACGCAGAAAAAGCTCTTAGAGTGCTTGCAGTTTCGATAAAAAAATACGATAAAATGCCAACAGATTTAAGCATAGAAGCTCTTGAAAGCGACCATGAGTTTCGTGGAATGGTAGGAATGATTGACCCGCCGCGACCTGAAAGTGCTGCAGCTGTTGCAATGGCAAAAGAAGCAGGCATAAGAACAGTAATGATAACAGGAGACCACAAGGTAACTGCGGCAGCGATTGCTCGTGAGATTGGTATTTTAGATGAAGGAGACAGAGCAGTATCAGGCAGAGAGCTTGCAGAAATGAGCAATGAGGAACTGGATAATGAAGTGCGTAACATATCGGTTTATGCTCGTGTTAGCCCGGAGGATAAAATCCGCATAGTACAAGCGTGGACAAAACAAGGCGAAGTCGTTGCAATGACGGGAGACGGTGTAAATGATGCACCGGCACTCAAAGCGGCAGATGTTGGTGTTGCTATGGGAATAACCGGAACGGAGGTAACAAAAAGTGCAGCAGACATGGTTATCACAGATGATAATTTTGCGACCATAGTTGATGCTATCTCTGTGGGGCGTACAGCGTTTGATAATATTCGAAAAACTATTGCGTTTCTACTGAGTGTTAACTTTGCAGAAATATTTATACTACTTGCAGGTATGCTCACTTTTGGCGTGTCACCTTTGCTTGCGTTGCAGATTTTACTTATAAACGTGGTATCGGACGGTATACCGGGGTTTTTCCTCGCATTTGAAAAACCGGAACTAGGCGTGATGAAGCGTAAACCACTAAGCAAAAGAGCGGGTATATTTTCTGCCGGTTTAGGCGGGAAAATTGCACTCGGTTCAATATGTTTTGTTGTGCTGACCTTTGGTGCATTCCTCTTGGGTTCTTATGTGTTGCCTGCACCGGGCAGTGCTGTAACAGGCTACACAGGTGCATACTATGATGTTGGTATCTCAATGGCATTTGTGGTGCTATCGTGGGCATCAGTAATAAACATATTTAATGTCCGAAGCGATCTATCAATATTCAAAAATAGCCCTCTACAAAACAGAGGACTGTTCATCGCAGCAATGAGCACAATTGTTCTTACTCTAATTGTGGCACTGGCACCACCAATCGCAGAGGTGTTTGACGTGCAAACAGGATTAACACCACTGCATTGGCTTGTAATGGTCGGTCTAGCCGTCACGCAGCTACTAGTCGGCGAAGTAAGCAAGCTGTTTAGAAGAAGGAGTTAAACTGTTGTAGGGGCGGATGGCAATCCGCCCGTTGTTGTAGCTATCAGAAAGTTTTAACGGGACGATTGCCATCGTCCCCTACCACTCCTTCCTTTGCTGTAAGTCAAGAGGTTTTTACCACCTCAAAGAAAAAAGATGGCATTTGCCATCAATTTATGATATTCTGCGTTTGTGTATTTTTGTTAGCTACAAAAGACACTTTTTTATGGACATGGAGAAATTTTATATAATCCGAGGTTGTACTTATGTTGTCAAGTGAGAATGAAAAGTTAATCAAAGAATATCTTGATATTGCTGAAAATGATTCCGAAAATGCAGAACGGTTTGCTAATATTTTAAGTGATGACTGTGTATGGTCTTTAATGCCGCCGGGAATTTCGATTGTAGGCGGCGAATCCGTGAGAAAGTTTTGTAGTTTTGCTATGGGTTCGCGTAAACACAAAGATAAAAACAATGTGAAAGCCATTATTGATAATTGGTTTGCTGACGAAGATAAATTTTGCGTTGAATATTATCATGCGGCAATAATTACAATTTTCAAAATAACCGTAATCGAAAATGTTTGTTTAGTATGCGAAATGCGAAATGGTAAATTCTGCGTTGTAAATGAATATGTTGACACAAGCCGCAGTAAACTAATATGGTTTGGATTAAAAATCATGCCTTTAATAGCACGGATAAAAGGAATTAAGATTAAGAAAAGTTTAGTAAAACGATAGAAAATAAGCACTCGCTGATTCGTATCAAAAATGCACTTCACCCTTGATAACTGAGACTTTCTGACACTTGATGGTGGAGTGTTTTTATACTGCATAGTGATGAGATATACACCACTACTTGTTAAAGTTTTTACCATATATGCCGATAATAACGATACAGGACATAATACACACATGGATGTAAAGTTAGGCAGCTTTACAATATGATAAAAGAAATCATCGCAGTATACAATTAACCCGACGGTCATTCGCTCTGCTCAAGAGTAATTTCCGTCAGTTTTTGGTGTGTAAACGCAAAATCAAGGACAAAAATTTCGACATGGATGCAAAAGAAAGAGAATCAGCATGAATATCAACACAAACTACAGCAACGCCTATATCACAAACACATCTAATAACGTTCCTTTGCCCGCAGGGATGAAGCCATTTACAGGTGAATTTTTTGAGGAATTTCTAAGAAACCGCAGAGAAGTAATGGAATCTCTCGGTTATGGAGACCAATTAAATACTGGGTTTCGTTTGTTAAAGGTAGACGGGGCAAATGTTACTTCACCGTTTCATGATTTCAGAATGCAATTTGCTTCACTAACAAGAGTTTCGACACAGGAAGCCATTGACAATCGAAATAATATTGAAAAAGAACACCATGAGCCGTGGTTAGACTTTCCTATGACTGACCATCTTCATCCGTGGATGGTATTCGGTCGAATGTCGCCGAGCGATGAGGGTGCTTCATCCCGAGCACTTTGGCTTCAAAGGGCTATTAATGAGTATCCGGGGCTTGCAGATATGTCTGATATTGAAGCCTATAACTTCATTGAAGCACAGTTTCTGGCCGTTTTTGGCGATGATTTTATGGATGGCTTCAATTTACGTCTTGGGGATATGACTCAGTGGGAAGGTGTTGGAAGACATTTCCGAGTAGCTCTTGGAAATCATTTTATGAGCAGGAATACCACCCCCAACGCTGTTAATCGCGAGAGATTGTTTGGTGATAAAAGTGATGCTGAAATAAAACAAATCATAATGGATAAGTACCCCCAGAATATGACAAACCGTGACTTGGCAATGATGCATGCGGAAATGATGGCAGTTGGATTATTCGACTCTCCGCAAGGTTGGGTTCCTCCAAATAAAGGTGGTATGACTTCAATGCACATGATTCGAGACTATGCAAGGGATTTTGGGGGCAATTGGGCTGACATGCTCGACAAGCCTGTGGACTGGAGTAGATTGCTTGGCAATCAAAACTATTGGATGCAAACAGGTAGACACGTATTCTGTCCCAAATCAATAGAATTTTTAGGTGCTATTACAACAAATTTCGCAAGCAAAAGCAGGCAAGGCAACTTCGATTGGTTTTTACGGAGTCTGGATCAAAACGCGATTCTTGGTCGTAACTAACAAGATTATATATTATCGACTGATAACAAAGGGAAAATTATGACAAGGACGCAAAGAAAAAGGAATACATAAAAAATGATACAAGGCATGAGCTTCGCACACAATAGTAGCATCGTTACAAACAACTCAAACTTCTTATCAACATCGCAACATATTTCTGGACAAAACTTTCGTGAAGTTCTAACAAATAACCGTTAGAATCCGGCAAGCCTCTGGCTATAAGTACTTGTAAATATTAGATATGGAACTTTTTTTATTGAAATGAGTCTTACTAAACGAGGTGATGTAATGAAGTTTTTAATAATTCCATTTTTGTTATTGACATTTGTCATTTTAATCAGTTGTACAAATACTGCTGCTAATGATGAAACAATTATTTCAAACGGACATGAACTTATACCGTCAGAACCTGTAGCCGCACCAGTAGGAGATGTGTACTGGCCGCAGACATTTGGGTGGAAAGTGACTGAGGGGCGTGAACCTCTTGTTGAGTTTACGGTTATATCAATCACACGAGTTGATGGAGTACCTCAAGGATGGAGTGGTGATTACCATTACTCATTTGCGTTACATATTGATGATGTATTATTAGACGGTAGTACTTGGGACTGGCCGTCTGAGGGTGAAGAGGTAAGCATCATTGGTTTCGCCTCCGTTATTCTCGAAGAAGGTCAGCGTTACCTTGCGTTTATCAACCCATACAGTCTTGATGGACGTATAATTGCAATAATAAATGATGACAGAAGTATAACAGTAACAATATCTCTCGGAAATTACTTTAGGGAGTATGACGGCTATACCGTTGAAGAAATGATTGAAATTGCAGAAGAATTTCTTGTAACAGGATATACTCCGGAATGGTGGGATGATGCAGCGACTTGTATTATTGATGGTTCCGGTGCACTTGAAGCACTTGAACCATATCCGCCTGATTTCACAATCGTTGAACCCGGAGGCTCTGTTGTAATTGAAGGTTCTGATGGATTTGAAATAATAGGTGAAGCATGGGATTTAGATTTAGATTGACACACTAACGAGGGGTGTATTATAAGCATTTTCACGAGCATCAAATAAAACATAGCACCCTTGATAGCGTAGATTATGCAACATGATTAAAATCTTACCTCCGTCAAGCGATATAACCGCTTGACGGAGGTAGGGCAGTTACAATGTTACAAGCAATGCGGAATGAAGCTTATGTCCCGCCCTCTTGCTTTAGCCTTGCGTATATCTTCTACCATTAAAACTAAATCCTCGTTCCAATCTTTTTTCACAGGGAACTCACGGATTGCAGAGTAACCCATGTCCAAGTATTTTTTCATAAGGTTTAATGACGCATTTTCCCCCGGCTCATCATTGTCTAAATTGAAAACAAGCCGTTCTACACATGGATGCTTTTCGAGATACAATGGCAATGCGGCATCAGAAGTGCCGCCGAGTGACAGGCGGTTTTGTGATTTCCATGCATCCTTGTCGAGTTCGTAAATAACTTGCATTGAAGCATGGCTCATGCAATCAATAGGTGATTCGTATATGTGGAGTTCTTTGTTTTGTGAATAAGTCATGTTGAAACCGTAGCGTTTATCGCTGCCGATACAATCATGGCGGTAGATTTTGCCCGGATAAGTACCCCGGACACTCGCAAAGCGGGGCTTGTTGTTTTCATCCCTTGCGACAAAAACGACATTGCCGGTCTTGTCCTCATATAGCATACCCTTGTTCATAAGGTCGTGTACAATATCGCCGAGTATACCGCGCTTAACGCAGAGATAATCATACAAGCGAATCGGTATGCCTTTCTTTTCGGGCAAAAACAGTGTAACAGGCTCTGTTGTATCTTTTTTAGGCTTGAGCGTAACCGTATCAATGCCTGTCACGGCTTCAACCGCGCTACAGAAAGACATGTGTTCTATTTTAGTCAAGAAATCTATAACGCCGAATCCTCCAAGACTCTTACTATGCCAATACCAAGATAAGCGGTCATTCTTTACCGCAAGGCTTGGATGTTGTTTGCAACGGTAACTGCCACGCTTGGTGTAAAACGTGAACCCGCAGTGCTTTTCAAGGAATTTTATCATATCGGTATTTCTCGCTTGCTCAATTACTTTCTTATCAATAAACATGGTGTTTTATCCTCCTATAAATATGGTTTTATTTTTTTGAAAAAATGTGGGAGCGACCCCAAGTTGGTATCACTGCTCTCACTCGTGTCATTATATTTTTGTGATAGAAGTGTTATGAGTGATACCATGTAGAGGTCGGCTCCACAAATTTAGTGCGGTAATTAATCGTACGTATTATCTATTGCAAGCCCAATTACTACATTGCCAACGCTACCGTCACGCCGTACATCAAAGCGACGCCGCAGCTCGGCTACAAAGTTCTTACTGTTGAGACTCCTGTAGCCGTTATCTTTAGACCATTCGACATAATGTGCGTATAATATGCTCGTCTGTAAGCGGCTCTTATCTTGTAAAATTGTCTTTTCAGATAGAAACGTGCCGATAACGTCAGCCTCCTGCCTGTATTTTGCGATAGCATCAGCAACACGATCCGGAACATCAAGCCCGACCTCTAACAATAATCTGTAGCCATCGATCATCCAATTGAGAATACCGCTCATGTTCTCCCTTTTCCGAAACAGCCTTTTTAGGCTTGTGTCCTGTTCATCCGGCTTAAAATGCCTGTCAAACGGTATCAGCTTGACCCTGCCGCTTGAAAACACCGTATCGTCAGATGTTCTCGGTAAATGGTTTGTGTTGATGAAGAACTTGCACTCCGGGCGAAACTCAACAGGGTTTTCGTTAAGGTATCTACCTGTGAATGTGTCACCGCCTGTGAGCTGCTTAACGAGTGCGACATTAAGCTCAAGCCCTTTCTCCGGCTCTGCCATGTTGACAAGCCTCGCGCCTTTGAGTCGGGCAATGTCCGGTGAAGCTGCCGACCCGTCCGATGGGCGGCGTGATAACGTCTGCGGCTGTATTGTCCGGGCATAATCACCGAGTATGTATGCTATGGTTTCCGATAATGTTGTTTTACCATTTCGTGTAGTATTGCCGTATACGATGAAAAAACACTCATGCGATGTATCGCCTGTAAGCGCATAGCCAAGCGATTTCTGTAAAAATATTGCGGTATCTGCATCACCACACATAACTTCTTTGATAAACTTCTCCCAACGTTGACAAGTTGCTCTATAGTCGTAATTTACCCTTGCTATCTTGGTAATATAATTCCCGGCACAATGCGGTTTGAGTTCAAAGCTCCGCAAATCCAATGTTCCGTTTTGGCAATTAAGTAGCATTTTGTCACGGTCGAACGCTGTAAGGCTTTTTGGTGAAATCGAACGTGCGTCCGATAGAAGCCCCTCGCGCCTGCGCCTGTTATGAAATCCGTTTGCGTATTTGACAAATACTTTGCTTTCCTCGCTACCGTCATCGAGCGACAGGGTATAGCTTGCGAGTGCCTGTGCAAAATCCTTGCACCGTTCCATGATATATAATCCGCCATCATCTTTTTTCCATATCCTGCCTGTATAGGTGTACCATGTCTTAGGTTCTACTACATAGCATACAGACTTGCTGTGTATATCGTGGAACAGCTTGGCAATACCTATATCGTTGCGTGGGTATTTACCGCTGTCATGGGCGAGTTTATCCTTGATTATATTGAAATAATCCAATTTACCTTTCCTCCGTTCTCTGTTTAGTCCTGCTGCGTTCCTGTGTAATTGATTGCTCCGGTGGTGACTTCAAAATATCCTCTATGACCGCCATGAGTCGCTTGGGTGCGCGTTTCATTGCCGCTATGAACTTGCTGTACCAATTAAGATGTTCTTTAATAGACGACTGTGTTTTCTTAATAGAAGCAAGCTCGGCAACAGCCTTGTCGCGCTCGTCTTCGGCGGTTTTCAATTTGCGGTTTGCTTCGGCTACTTTTTTGTTTGCGGTCAGTGATTTCTTGGCGAGCGTTTTAAGCGTTTTTGTTTCGTCCACCGTGAAGTTGAAACCTCCGAGAATTGCGGGTTTACCCATAGCTTCAACTTGAGCGATTGATGCCTTTGTTTTCTCCCTGTTGGTAATTTGGGTGTCTAACCTTGTAATTTGTTCTGTCTTTTTTTCCACTTGCTTGTTTATGCTATCAAGCCGTTTTGTGTCTTGCTGTATTTTGTAATCGAGGACTTCTAAATGTTCTGTGGTACTGCCGCGTTCTCCACGTTCAAAGCCATCAAATCCTGCTTCTTTCATGTGAGCATGATAACGGTCTTGTAGCAGGGAGTAAGAATTGACCGTATATGTTTTACCGTTACGCTCCACTTGCACACGAGGCGGCCACTTTCTGTTCTGGCTAATCTGTGGTATTATTTCTTTGAGCTTTCCGGCAAGCTCCGGGTTTTTATTGTTCTTTCTGAAATAGAGCTTTTTCTCGACTACCGGGACATAGACAACGTGAAGATGATAATGGAATATGTCACGACCGTATTGTTCAGATAACGCCTTGTTACGTTCATCAGCGTGCATGACGGCAGAAATAATATAATCCTCGCTCCCGGCTTCTTTGACAGCCATGTGGTATGCTTCTTCATAAAACTTTTTTGCAAATTCATAACCGCCTCGTTCGTCAAAATATGTTGTGTTAATATCGAATACCATTTCGCAAAATAGCTTTGCGTCCGGCTTCGTTCCGTGCTTGACGATTTTTCTTTCGGCAAGCAAGCGGTCAAATGTTTCCTGATAGGTTTCGGGTGAGCCATCTTCTTTGAAGTGGCGTTTGAAATGTACATTCAGATGTGACATATCCGTTATTACATCACCGTTAAAATATTCGTCGTTTTTTCGTTCGTTGTGGCGTTCTCTGATATTAAAACTCGATAATTGGCATGATTGATTTCTTACTACTGTTTTATGTGCCATTGTAAAATCCTCCTTTTGAAAATACTGATTCAGAAAGAAAACTGACTGAATCTTCAAGGTTATGCGTGGGTAGGACGGGGGTAGCGGTCACATAGCTTTTTCAAAGTATGTGACCCACTCACGTACTTTCCGCTTCGCGGCAAAGTACGGGTGGGCTCTCCGAGGGGGAACGCCAACTGCGGTTGGCGATGCGTTGCCTGACGGCAACGCCATTGGCGGCAGATATGCTCACAACTCTGTGCTTCACATATCCGCCACCAACACAAAAATGCAGAGCATCGCTTATCAGCTTTGCTCTGCATTTTTGCCGCGCCTGCGGACGCTTGGACGATGGACGATAAGACGATAGCGCATGATAAGTTTGCCGTATCGCTCACATGGCTTTCTTGTTTTTAACGATGTCGTTTTTAATGAGCCTGATTAATTTGTCGTTAAAATCCTCTTTGCTGTTTTTGTTAAAATGGACGGTCACTTTGTAAGTTGCATTTCCGATTTTTGCGGTAAATTCGTTGCTGCTTTTTTCCTTTTTCATCTTGCCGGTTCTCCTTTGTTTCTGTTTTTTTTGCATAGAAAAACCGCCCATGCTGCTTAACAGACACAGGCGGCAGATGCCGGGGTTATTATATTATGCTATTGCTTTTTTATACTTGTCATAATAACCGCTTTCTTTGCGTTTGATATATCTCAGGCGGTTACGCTCACGTTCCTTCGCTTTGCGTTCTTCCACGGCTAATTCTTCCGGAGATGGTTTATGTTCGATGCCGTCAAGAAGAAGCTCGCCGATGAAATTAAGATGGATTTCTACTTTCTGCGGGCTGGTATGCACCATTTTTTCATCACGTTCATGCACAACGATTTTCTCGATAAACTCCAATATCATCGGCTGTGTGATTTCTTCCAATCCGCTGTAGCGTTCCACGAGTTCTATAAATCGCGCAGCGCGCCCGGCTTCGTCATCATGCTTGCCGACTTTGGCTTGTATTTCCATAATCTCATCTTCGAGTAAGCTCTGCTCATTGCCGTAGGTCAGGTGCAGTGATTCATACCGTTTTTCAGAGAGCTTGCCGAGTGCGTTGTCCTCGTATATTTTATTTAGAAGTTGATCTAATTCGCTGTGACGGCTTTTACAGACTGCAAGACGTTTTTGTTGTTCTTTGATTTCTGTTGTCTGCTGAGTCGCAAGCATATCTCTGATGGACTTTTCAAAAGCGGCTTTGTCGGTCTTGGAATACTCAGCTACGGTTTTTATGGTATGATGTACAAGTTCAAGCAGGTTGTCAGCTAATATTCTTCGGCTGATGGTACAGTCGGCAACATGGGGGCGAATGACTCTATCTCTCGCACCTCTGTAGCTCCCGCATTGGGCATAAGGCTTTTTGCTGTTCTTTTCGGATTTGAAGATATACATTTTACCGCCGCAGTGGGAGCAATATACAAGCCCGGCAAGAGGATGGTGTTTGCCGCTTTTATCGACTTTCTTTTTCTTCATACTCTTGTAAATTCGCTGTGCGTTTTCAAAAACCGTGCGGTCAATAATCGGCTCATGGACGTTTTCGAAAATCACCCATTCGCTTTCATCGTTAAAAGTAGCTCGTTTGTCCTTGATATGCTTGCTTGTCTTAAAATTCACAATGTCACCGCAATATTCTCGCCTTTGTATTATACGCTCCGTGGTATGTATACTCCAAGCGTAAGGGTCTTGCGCTACGTTTTTTTGCCATTTGCTGTTGCCTGTAATTTTGTGATAATGTGACGGTACAAGCACTTTTTCCTCCGACAGGGTACAGGCGATCTGATATAATCCTTTGCCCTCTAAGGTAAGGTTAAAGATGCGGCGAACAATGGCGGCAGCAGGCTCGTCTATTATCCAAAAATCCTTGTTGTCGGGGCTTTTCTTGTAACCGTAGGGTGGCAGGGATAGCGGTTTTCCCGACATACCTTTTGTTTTGTAAGCGGATTTCACTTTCTTTGAGCAGTCCTTTGAATACCACTCGCTCATAATATTGATAAACGGCGCCATTTCCAAGCTCTCGGGGTATATGCTGTCTATGCCGTGGTTTATGGCGATAAACCTTACATTGTTTTTCCTGAAAACCTCCATCGCTATGCCGACCTGCACATGATCGCGCCCCCATCTTGTGAGGTCTTTCATTATACAGACAGCTATCAAACCATTCTCCACATCCTCCATCATCTGTGCGTAACCCGAACGGTCGAAGAACCGCCCGGACTCGTCATCGTCAGTGTAATGCCTTATATTGGCAAACCCCTGTGATTTTGCGTATTCTTCCAATTGCAATTTCTGATTCTTGATTGAGTTCGATTCCCCTTCGCGCCCATCGTCACCTAATGACAGGCGTTCATACAATGCTGTTATTTTCATGATGTCCTCCTTTTTCCCGGTTTCCGGAATATTCAATTGTTAGTGTTTTGCGTGGTTTTTGTTAATTCCTCCTTCCGTGTTTTAGAGATGTGTTGTAATATATATTTTGCACTTAGATATTACACCTCTCTACATATAGGAGAAAAACAGGGGTGTTTGCGGAACATTTGTAAAAATTATTTTTGAAAATATTTTTACCACCTGATTTACCACTACCGCCAACAATGAAAAATGCCGTACTACCAATGGTTTGTTGTACTTCTGGTGAAGAAGTCCCTAACATACTATCAGTTCACTGTAAGTCAAGAGGTCTTTACCACCTCAACGAAAAAAGATGACATTTGCCATCTTTTTATGATAAAAAAGTACAGTTTTGGTAGCAAATTGGGTTTTGCAACCTGAAGTTTACAAAAACGCAAGCTGAAGTTGGTAGTTTTTATAAGAAAAAAGCGGATAATCATTTAAGAGTATTTCTCAAATATGATTAAGGAGTAAATTTATGAAGTTCAACGAAAAACTACAAAAAATGCGAAAGGAAAAAGGTTTATCCCAAGAGCAACTATCGGAAATGCTCGATGTTTCAAGACAATCTATTTCAAAATGGGAAAGCGGGCAATCCTATCCCGAAACGGATAAGCTGATTGTTCTCAGCGAAATATTCGGCGTTACTGTAGACAACCTGCTTAAAAACGGTCAGCCGGAAATCGATAATCAAAATGTATATTCAACACCGTTTTGGATGTCAAGAGGAGGTGTTTTTGAATACAAGAGCAAACGTATGATGTTCGGTATGCCTCTGGTTCATGTTAATATAGGATGGGGGTTTAAGAGAGCAAAGGGAGTCATTGCAATCGGGAACATAGCCACAGGCATTTTATCCATAGGTCTGCTTGCAAAAGGTCTTCTATCCATCGGGCTTTTGAGTGTTGGCTTAATCAGTATCGGCGCTTGCTTATCGCTTGCCCTCTTGTTATCTATAAGCCCCGTAGCGATTGGCACGTTTTCAATTGGTGCTGTTGCGCTCGGTATATTTACTTTAGGTGCTGTATCTATCGGTATGTATTCTATAGGTGCGGTATCAATTGCTACCCATGTTGCAATCGGTGACCATGCTTATGGGCATATTGCAATAGGTAGAGTCGTCAGCGGCACAAGAGAGTTCATCGACACATCGTCAAGGTTGAACTTATCCGCAATTAGCAGGGTTGAAGTCAGGCAAGCGATCCTGGAAGAGTTCCCCGGCACATGGAACTGGGTCATTAATTGGATGACAATGTTTTTAGGAAGATAGACTCGTTTTTAGTTCAAATACATATAATCACTCAACACGATTATATGAAGACTTGACATGAACATTATTCAACTTTAATCTGCATATAACCCGATTTAAACATCTATTTCATATGATAATTATAGTATCAACAATAAAACAGAAAAGGACACAATCATGAAAAAATACATTAGTAGCGTGATAATAACGATATTACTCCTTACAATGAGCGCATCGGCATTAGCAGAGGATAGACACACATCAGAGATTCAAGCAATGATAGAACAATTTATACAGCAATATTCTGACACGACAGCCGCTGTATCGCTATCCGTGTTTACAGACAAAGAAATATTGCTTGAACAATCACACGGGTATATAAACATCGCAGAAAATATCCACAACACCCCCGATGCTGTATTTGAATGGGGGTCTGTCACAAAACTATTCCTGTCAGTCGGCTCGATGCAACTTGTAGAACGAGGCTTGCTTGACCTGAATGAAAATATTCAAGCATACTTGCCGGATGAGTTTTTAACAAAGCTTAAATATGACGACCCGATTACCATGACCCATTTGCTTAGCCACACGGCAGGTTTTCAAGAAGCTGTTATTGAGCTTTTTGTGTCAAAAGACAGAAGAATCCGAACACTTGAAGAATCGTTAAGACTCTTACAGCCTGCTCAAGTATTTCGGTCGGGCGAAGTAACAACGTACAGCAACTTTGGCTCTGCACTTGCCGGTTATATCATAGAGCAAATATCGGGGCTACCGTACTATGCATATGTGCATGAACATATTTTTGCACCACTCGGTATGTCTGCAACAGCATTGCTACCTGACCTCAGTGATAACTTATGGGTAAAATCACAGAGAGAACACACAAACTGCTATTCACTCGATTTACAAGACTTAGGAACACTTGATTTAGCAATACCGTGGTATCCGGCGGGAATGGCAACAGGGACAATATCGGATTTGCGCAAATTCGGACAAGCCCTAATTCCGGACACAAGCAGTACATCACCGTTGTTTTTATTTGCGCATACGTTAGGTGAGATGTATACACCAACATCGTTTTATCCTAATGGAGAAACAGGGCGGAATTTCCACGGATTTTGGGCAGAACTGCACCTTGCAGGTACCGTCATTGGACATGGTGGGAATACTATCGGTATGTCGGCGATGCTTCTTGTTGATATAGAAAATAGCTTCGGAACTGTCATCATTACAAACCAGGCAGGTGAGCAAATTTACAACCGCCAAATGAGCGCAATGATTTTTGGAATGTCGGATTTTTCGGACATCGACAACTCTGAAAATGATGTTCTGGTAAACACGGCATTCAGGAGTGCACGGACTTTTCAAAGAGGTATGCTTAGATTACATGCTTTAATGGGTAACACAATGCCGACGTTTCAACAAAACAAAGACATAATTTCTATTCCCATATTCGGAGAATTACATCGTGTCGCCTCGGGTGTTTATATTTCATCCGAAGACAGCATGATTAGTAACTATGTGTTCTTTTTAGCATCAAATGAAGCGGGGAGAGCGGAAAGAATCTCGATGATGTTCAGCGATTACATACGAGTGAGTTGGGGATTAGTCATCTTTGAGGTTATTATAACGCTTCTGTTAATCGTTTCCGGAATCTATGGAACTATAGTGCTGATACGCCTGCTAGTCAACAAAATCCGTAAAAAGGAGCAATCATTCGTCGGGATACGCACAGGCATATCCGCAGCATTACTGCTTTTAATAATCAATTCCGTTATTATTGC
The DNA here is from genome assembly GCA_031281195.1 of Oscillospiraceae bacterium. GTDB lineage: Bacteria > Bacillota > Clostridia > Oscillospirales > Oscillospiraceae > WRMH01. Next base: position 5,645 of record JAITFS010000140.1, on the reverse strand, counting down.
AATAAGTGCTATGTCTATGATATTGTCTATGCCGATGGCGACTATTCTTGGTGTTATAAACATTCTTTTATCTTTGGCAGTGATAGTTTGCACTATCATGTTATTACTAAAAATGAAAACACCGGATCTGTCAAAGAGACAAAAACGGCAAATTATAACTCCGGCAATCATGTGTGCAATCGTGGTAGTGAATGTTATCTATTGGCAGTTTTGGATATTTTGGGTTTAGTGCTGCATACCTTACAACATCGTATTATAAAGCAATTTCTCGAGAATCAAATTAAACATCGCATCCTTGATAGCGTAGATTATGCAACATGATTAAAACTCTACCTCCGTCAAGTAGTGCCTATGCGTTCACCTGCGTCAATTTCGTCAGTTTCTTTAATCAAAACGCCAATAACTCACCGCGCACTCACTCACCGCAATCGCTTGCTTCACCACGCAATATCTCCAACCCATGTTTTAGTGCAGGTAAAACAGCAAGTAAGTTTTCTCGGGTTGCCTTTGGGCTTCCCGGGAGATTTATTATTAAGGCTTTATCTCTGATTCCTGCTTGTGCTCGTGAGAGAATTGCTTTATTTGTTATTTTTAAGCTATCTGCCCGCATAGCTTCAGGTATTCCCGGAGTAAGCTTTGAGCATACTGATATAGTTGCTTCCGGTGTAACATCACGAGTTGAAAAACCAGTTCCACCAGTGGTAATAATTAGTGCAATATCAAGCTCATCTGCACATTTTATTAACTCATGTTCGATGATATCCCGCTCATCAGGAATAGTTGCTGTGTAATCAACTGTATACCCGGCTTCCTCAAGAATACTGACAATAACAGGTCCGCTCGCATCTTCACGCTCACCACTAAAACACATATCACTAACAGTTATAACCGCAGACGTAAACATAGCAGATTGTTTCCTTATAACCAATTTGTTAACTTTAAATTATCTATATTTTTATAATGTTTTATATTATTTGTTATTAAAGTTCCATTATTCTCGATTACAATTGCAGCAATTAAAATATCAGCATCTCCGATAGTTTTTCCAGATTTCCTTAAATCTGAATAAATACCAGACGCAATATTAACCACATTTTCATCTATAGAAAATATTAATATATCATTTAAAAATTCAATAAACTGGGACTCTTTTTTGTGATTATTTTTCCACTTTAAACCTTTTAGTATTTCATAAACATTAATAACTGTAGTACAAACACTTTCGTTATTGTCTAATGCTTCTAGTAACTTTTCTTTAATTTGTTCATTTGAATTAAAAAAATAAGAAATTATATTAGTGTCAAGAAAAATCATAAATTATCCCTACCTGCAAAAAAGTTCTCTCTATTTTGAACAATTTCATTAACAGCATCAATATCACTATCAGTCCATGTTCCGAAGTGATTTAAAATCCGTTGACGTTTTGATTGAACGACATCAATCGGTTTAATAAATGTGATAATGACCTCATATTTTCCTTTAAATGGTATGGGTTCAATTGGTTTAAAGTAATTCCCATCGAAAATTGCATTTATAGTTTGCATAGAATCCTCCTGATAGTAGTAATTATGTAAAACCATTATCTTCTATGATTATTGCAAAGTCAATATAAAAATAAGTTGGTTCATATTACATTAATTATATTCATCTCCTGCGAGCTATCATTTCAATTTCGACTTTTGCGTTTTTTGATAAAGAAGTAACACCAACTGTAGTTCTGGCAGGATATGGTTCAGAAAACTGTTTGCTGTATATCTCATTCATTAAAGAAAAATCGTTCATATCTGTTAAAAAGACATTAACTTTCTGAACATCATCGGATGTTAAATTAATTTCATTTAATACGTTGAACAAATTATCAAAACATTGTTGCGTTTGAGTTTTTATATCTTCATCAACTAACTCTCCGGTGTTAAAATCAACCGGAGTTTGCCCCGATAAAAAGATTAATCCATCTGAATCAACACCTTGAGAATAAGGTCTGATAGAAACAGCTTTTTTCGATGAAATTTCTTTTCTCACCATGAATTTAAACTCCTTAGAAATGGTCATTCCATCATTAATTTTTTCTCACATATCTTCGTTCTTCCACTATTATATTTCAGGGAATAAAATTGCTAAGTTATTACGCTTACCGTAAAGTATTCTATCAACAAACACAGTGTTTTCAATAGTTCGATAAAAAACTATGTATTTACCACAAATTAAAAAGCGATAATCAGTGACTATATTTGCTATTGAAGAAAGAGATGCTCCCATTAAAGGAAAAACAGATAAATTATCAACACTTTTTAGAATGTTGTTAATTGTATTTAACGCAGCTTTTGGACTTGATAAATCCCGTTCAATATAATCACCTATTTCTTCTAAATCAGATATGGCTTTAGGAGAGTATTCAATTTGTGCCATTATACCTCTCCCTAAAGTACTTTTTTACATCTTTATCAGGAACATATCCACTTTCTTCTCCAGATAAACGACCCATATCTAGTTCAAAAGCAAGAGTACGCCACGCAATAGTTTTCTCATACTCCTTATACTCCTCAATATCTAAAACAGCATAACGACCATGACCATTTTTTGTTAGAAAAACAGGTGATCCAATAGCAACATCTCGTAAGACCTCACCATAATTTCTTAAATCAGAAATTGGTTTTATATTTGGCATAATTGCACACCTCCTATTATTCTATAATATACACTAAATTCTCGTAATAAACAACGATAAATATTACTACATATTTTACGAATGTTAATAAAATAAACTCTATAATAAACAACTCACATATCCTCCAAGCAAGGTTTATCTGCTATCAACTCTGCGTGAACACCTAATTTTGAAAAATACTTGCACATTGTTATACATGCAAACATTTCGGATGAATAATGAGTACCACCAATTACATTATGAAAAACTCCCTATTTTTACACCTATTTACTTCATGTTGCATGGTTCTTTATATACTCGTCAATACTATCAACAACATACAAAGGGCTTGTTGTGTGCAACCCTTCCCAATGTTCGACTATAAAATCAATTGCTTTGTTATTTTGTAAATAATCAAAAGCTTGTTGACCATTCATGCTTTTTTCATCCTTGTAAAACTCAAGACAGGATGCTAAAAACCATATATCACCTCTTGGTTTTTTCACGCTATTGCTCCTCCGGGTATGTGATTTTTCCGGTTGTTAACTCCTCTTCAAGCAAGTCATATAGCAGAGGATAACTGAGACGCCACACCTTTGTTTTTTCATCTTCCAAATCTTTGTATAACTGAGAGTGGTAAAGCAAACCTGCTGCATCATTTAAGGAGAGATTACGATTTTCTATAATTAAATTCAATATACCTGGTGTTATCATTGCAATTACAGGAGAAATGTTTTTACTCACAGTTATCACCTCAAGAAAATTCATAAGAAGAAACAAAGCTTAGCAGAGACAAAGATTTTTCACTTTTAAAACACCATTGGTCAAAAAGTTTGCTTGTTTTTAGTGTAATAATTGTTGCTTCTTCGTTAAGGAAACCACTTAAAAATGCTTGAATTGTTGGCATTACTGTATCGTTTGCTACCGGTCCTACTACAATATCATAAACTTCACCGATATACGCTTTTAACCTGTTATCAGCAACAAAACGCAACCACTCGTTATTTGCTTTTATGAATCTATGAACATTAAGTGATGTTTCAGCAAGCTCTTCATTAAAGTTAAAAACACTAACAGTAGCAATGCCGCTTTTTCTACGATCTACAACAATTTCTGAAAATCGCACTGCCTGCTCTTTGCGTGATGTGAGATAAAACCCGACACCAAAGTCAAGTCCTCGTGTTTGCTCTATAAGCTTTGGTTTATCAACAATTAAGTTACTACCATGATATAAAAGCATAGATCCTCCAAAAGTTTTTGCATTATCCTAACAAAACAAATTTCTTATGTTTATACAGTATATCATAAAATGTTTAGTAATGCGTGTTTGTATTTCAAAAGTTTGTATTACAAAAGTTCTAAGCCATATTAAATATTCCCTTATACTGCTTTTTGACTTTTCCTTGAACATCACTGTATACTACATCAAACAACATAGTACATACTTACACGAACTACTCTAAGCGGAGATGAAATGAATTTCTTTGAACTCTTTATACTTGCGGTTGCTCTTTCGATGGATGCATTTGCTGTAGCTATATGTATCGGGTTGTCTATGCAAAAAGTATCAATAAAAAAAGCATTAATTGTTGGCTTGTACTTTGGTATTTTTCAAGCGGTAATGCCTTTAATTGGGTACTTCACCACAACGTTGTTTGCAGATAAAATTGTTGTGTATGGTTACTGGATTGCGTTTGGATTGCTTGCTATTGTCGGTGGAAAACTAATATTTGAGAGCTTCAAAAAAGAAGAATGTAAAGATGAATACTCTTTAAGCATAACTCAAATGCTGCCACTTGCTTTTGCTACAAGTATTGATGCACTTGCGGTTGGTGCATCCTTTGCATTTATTCAAGTTAATATAATCCCTGCTGTTTTGTTAATAGGTATTACCACCTTAATAATATCTATACTAGGTGTGAAAATCGGAAGTTTATTTGGCTCAAGGTTTAAATCAAAAGCACAGCTTATAGGTGGGATTATACTCTTATTGATAGGATTGAGGATATTACTAGAGCATTATGGGATAATTAGTTTCTAATTGTTGTCAAGAAAAACCGTACATACAACCTAATACTTCAACACTACATCCAGTTGCCGTCCTTCTTGGAATGCTTTTTTGTCCATACCTGAACCTACACTCATGCCAATAACCATACCAATTGGTATTCCGATTGCAAAAAACGCCATATTGTCTAATACAAGCATACCGAACACAATTCCGATTGGTAAGCCAAAGACGGACATTCCAATAGCAAGCCAAAGGTTTTGATAATAACTCTTTGGTACGATTTTTAGTTCTTTTTCAAGTAGCTGAACAATCGTATTTTGCTTTTTCTTAAAGAGCTTTCTTAACTCTTTACCGGAAGACGCAGATGAGTTTAACTCCTCAATGTCACGGTTAATAAACTCTACAATATTATCCGGTAACTCTCTTTTTCTTAATTCTTTAAGAAGCTCTTGAAATTGCTGATAAAGATTATTCAAGTTAACATTATCTGAGATACCGGCTTTTTCTTTTAATTCAATAATTTCCATAATTACTCCATTCTGCTCACTTGTTGTACTCATACAATTCTTGGTAGGTTATCTCCGGGTGGGTGTATCTTCTTCTGTTTTGGGTTGTGTTTTTGTAGTTAATTGCTCTTTGCGGACAAAATTGTATACAAGCAACGCAATTTTCACAATGATGTTTAAACTGAGGTCTGTTATCCACAAGCTTTATATTCCTTACAGGACACACTTTTTCGCAAATTCCACAACCGTTGCAATTATCATTTACAGAATAATCCTCATCCATAGTTGCAACTTTTTTTATGAAATTACTATTTAAAAAGCTGAATATTTTTGTAAGCCCGCTTATACGAGTGTTTTCTTTATTTTTTATTGCATTAATAATAGGAATAAGTCTTTCGTTTGAAGCTTTTGTAATTTCATCAACATTTTCTTTCATATTATAAAGAACTACATAATTTGAGAACATTCTAAGCTTTTTACC
>JAITFS010000137.1 GCA_031281195.1 Oscillospiraceae bacterium | reverse complement strand
AAAATGAATCAATAGGACGGTACAAAACACCAAAGAAATATCCTATACACTCACGAGAAAAATATTTACGCAATCATTCCACCTCCCGTCACATCATCATCAACTACATGACCACGTTTCCTTCGCAAAATTATTCGAATAACAACATACGCAAAAATGCCAATCACTAATAAGGTTAACATCCAACCAATATTATCCTTTAAGAAATCGTTTCGCCACCGTCTGAAAGCTATTGAATAATGCACCCTGTCCATCCCAAGCTCCAGATAATACATTGCCGTTTCATTATCACCGGCGGTGAGGTATGCTTTGCCGATACCGGCGTTAGCAAGCTCAAAGTTTTCATTTAATATAAGAACCTCACGCCATTTTTCGACTGCTTGAGTTTCATCACCGTCATAACGCAGAGCAATAGCTTGGTTTATTAATGCTCCATATTGAGTTTGCTCAAAAGTGATTAGCTCATTTCGAATTGCATCAAGTGCGAGAATTCTTGTCTCCTGTGCTGCTATTGCGGTGGGTTGCCTAAATGTTCCAGCTTGCTGACCCATTCCACCAAAGATATATAAAAGATTACCCTCATGGTCATACGTGAAAATCCGCCCACGCCTTGAGTCCAGCAGGGAATACATACCCTTGCCACGATAAGTTACGTCAATAATATTACTTGGCCCTGCAAATGCACTGTCGGAAGCAGGGAACTGTAACAAATCACCACCAACATTATCATTTTCACCCCGTCGTAAAACATCCTCACCATTTGGATTTAATCTACGTACAGCCTGCTCTCCGGCTCTATCTACGTTTGAAGCGTATACAAACCCTGCCGGATCAACATCAAGTCCTGTAAACTCTGTTGGTATAAACAGCTGCTGTCTTGCTCTTTGCTCCTGTGTAGAGATTGCACGCCAGAACCTTTGCCATAATGTAATTGTTACATTAATTGTACCATAAAATCCAACAAACTCACCATCTTGATTAAATGTCATAATCCCCTGGAACATATTTCGTGCGATAACAAATACTCGCCCTGCAAAATCAACCGTTACTTTTAGCGGTACAAAGTCGAAATTGTCTTCAAGCATTTCTGACTGTGGATTACTAATCACACGCACAACAGTATCACCATCAAGAGCAATTACTCGTCTGTTTTCTGTATCTGCAACATAAATATATCCGTCAATTGCGGTTGAAACACCACGTGGTTTGTCAAAGGTATCACGGACACCGTCTATATAAAAGGAATCGATAACTCTCCGAACTGTATGTAAATCAGGCTCCAGCACAACTATTCGACTATTTCCGGTATCAGCAATATAGACTGCTCCATCGTCACCAACATACATTCCCTGAGGGTCGCTAAAAGCCCCGATTCCAAGATTTACACCCGAGATGCTTTCACCGGGTACATACGCAGCAGGAGTAAAAACAATGTATTCCCAATGGTCGTAGGTGTAGGTTTCGTAAGGGACTTGCTCCATAGCTAAAGCCCACGGTGTCATTGAAGCCATCACAAGAATGATTATGAAAATGGAAACAATTTTTTTACTCACAACTCTATTCCTTTATCTCGTCATTCCGTGCTTGACACGGAATCCCCTCAACATTTGCTTTATCTTTGTTTATCTTCAACTATTCCTTAATCCCTGAGGTTGTCATTGTTTCAAAAATGCTTGACTGGCAGATTAAGAAAAATGTTATCGGTATTGCTGCTATTATAAATCCAACAGCAGCAGAAGCGCCTGCACGTGCCACACCACCTGCCATAATCTGCTGCATTGCAAATTGCATTGGCTTTAATTCTTCATCACGAAGGAACATTCCGCCTGTATTACCCCAAAGCACTTGGAACTGGAAGATTGCAAGCGTAAGCCATGCCGGTTTAACATTAGGCATCACAATATTCCAAAAAACACCAAACTCACTTGCTCCGTCTATCCTTGCAGATTCAATAATAGAATCCGGTATTTGCTCCATAAACTGCTTCATTAAATATAACCCGATACCAAAAGACCACGCAGGTAATATCAAAGCGAGATAAGTATTGTTGATTCCAAGCCATGAGATTATCATATAGTTTGGAATCTGTGTAACTGTCCATGAGAACATCATAGATAAAACAACAACTGAGAATAATACCTTTGACCCGGGGAACTTACGTTTTGCAAGAGGATAAGCTGCAAGTGAAGCGACAAGAACATGTCCGACAACACCACCGCCTGTGATGATAACTGTGTTTAGAATATATCGTGAGAACGGAACCCAAGTCTCACCCATTAGGATGAATAAATCAGCAAAGTTATCCAGTGTCGGGTTTCGCACAAAAAGGCGGGGAGGGAACTGGAATAATTCTTCAGGTGGTTTAAGAGCATTGTTTACAAGCATAACTATTGGCAGTATCATAAAAAGACCACAAATAGCCATCATTATAAACAGCAGCATATTACCCGCAGGTGAGCGGTTAATCTTTTTCCCTTTGGGAATCTTTATCGGACGCCCTTTTGGGTCAAGCATATATCCTTTACTTTTTATCCCTGATGACATATTAAAGCCTTTTCCTTTCTAAAATATTTTGATACTTCTTGCTAATTATTATAGTATAAAATGTTAATCTCCGATACGTCTTAATAGTTTTTGCACAACCTTGTTTGTACCAACCATCATTATAAAGAGAACAGTTGCTATTGCGGAAGCGTAACCCATTTCAAAACGGATTCCTCCATAGTCAAGCAAAACAGTTACAATAGTAGCACCTGCATTGTTTACTGACGGATTTCCGGCTAAGAATAGCGAAACATCAGCAATTGCAAAGCTCATTGTGATTTGCATGATTGCACCAAACATTAGCTGCGGTCTGATAGCAGGTAAGGTGATGAACCATAACTCCTGCCAACGGTTTGAAATGCCGTCAATAGCGGCAGCTTCATAAAGTGTTTTATCAACTGTTTGTAAACCTGCAATAAATGCGAGGAAACCTGTTCCAAGTGATAACCAAAGCTGAACAACAATCAGAACAGGAAGTATGTATTTTTCCCATTGAAGCCATAAAACAGCCTCTTGAATAAACCCAAATTGCATTAATAGTCC
>JAITFS010000133.1 GCA_031281195.1 Oscillospiraceae bacterium | reverse complement strand
GTAAAGTCAACAATTCCCATACCGGGCTGCCATCTATCCCACTGCCATGTTGTTCCGTCTGTTCTCTTGAGTAAATATCCTTTTTTACTTCCTTCATCAAATAGTGGTGATTTTTGTCCGATATATGGGTTTATCCATACGCATACACGTAGACCTTTTTCATGAAGTCGCTTTAACATTGCCGCAGGTTCGGGGAACATTGCTTCATCCCACGAGAAATTACACCACTCATACTCCTTCATCCAGAAACAATCATAGTGGAAAACTGTCAGCGGTATTTCACGCTCAAACATTCCGTCAATAAAGCTGTTTACAGTGTTTTCATCATAATTTGTTGTAAACGAGGTTGAGAGCCATAGTCCAAACGACCATGCAGGTGGTAGCGGCGGCATTCCTGTCATTGCACAATAGTTTGATATTGCTGCTTTTCCGCAACCTCCGGCTATAACGTAATATTCAAGCTCCTCACCGGGTACAGAAAACTGCGCTCTTGTTGCAGATTCGCAAGCAATCTCATAACTAACAAGCTCGGGATGATTTACAAACACACCATACCCTTTGCTCGACACATAAAACGGTACATTTTTATACGCAATATCCGATGATGTACCACCGTCTTCGTTCCAAATATCAACACTTTGTCCATTTTTTACAAATGGTGTAAACCGCTCACCAAGCCCATAGATGTACTCGTCAACTCCAAGGTCAAGTCTGTCACGGAAAAATACTCCATTGTTTGTGGTGAGATAAGCCGCCTGTCTATATCCTGATTTTATAAGCTGTTTATCTTCATAAGTTACTGTGAGTGAATAATTGCCTTTTCTTCTGAGTGTGGCTTTCATCTTACCTGCACAGATAATATACTCTTCATCAGTTTCTTCGAGAGTTAATTTTTGCGGCTCAAGGTAAAGCTCAAACGCTGGGTCTTTAGGCATTGCGTTTTTATAATGATAATATTTTATTCCCATAATATCAAGGCGTGGTGCAGTAATTTCAAGTGTTAACAGAGGCCCTGCGAGTGTCTGCCCACGGTGTGTCACCTCAAAAGGTGCAATAAATAGCTCAACCTTGTATTCCGAAAAAATAACATCACGAATCTCTGCGCAACCATACACGGTCACACCCGGCTTCGGCATCCAATACCCATCAGTAAATTTCATAAAAATACTCCTTCTTTCTGGTTTACTGTCATTGCGGGCTTGACCCGCAATCCCCTTAACATTTGCGTTCTTTAAGGGGGATTCCGTGTCTAGCACGGAATGACGGAAACTCTCTACACTGTTTTTAGCCTAATATCATCGCTTGAAGCACCGATGTGGAATGTTACAGACATTGGTTCGATTGCAAACTCGCTTTTCTTTTCATCATAAAGCTTTAACTCCTCATGAGGAACAAAAAACGCAACAGTTCTGTCTTCGCCTTTTGCCAAGTTTATTCGCTCAAAACCACAAAGAGTTTTAATCGGAGCTTTAACAGGCACACCGTTTAATGTTGCATAAAGCTGCACAACCTCATCACCATCAAAATCACCGGCATTTTTCACCGTGCAAAAAACCTCATAACCATCATCTTGTTTATCAACCTCAAGGTTTGAATACTCAAAGGTTGTATAACTAAGACCATGACCAAAAGGAAACTGTACAGGTTTCTTAAAGTACATATATGTACGTGGGCTTTTGATAATATCGTAGTTGTTAATGTTTGGTAAATCCTTTTCTGATAAGTACCAGGTCATAGAAAGACGTCCACCCGGATTGTATTTTCCAAATATAACGTCAGCTACAGCAGTGCCGACATCTTGCTCACCATGTGAAGTAAACATTGTCGCACGTAAATATTTTGCTTCAAACGGAAACGCAAAAGGATAACCTGCAATCAGAGATAAAATAACATTTGGATTTGCTTCTGAAACTTTTTTTATCATTTCCTTCCATCTTGTCGGGAATGTAATAGCAGGACGGTCAAAACACTCACGTCCGTTAATAAGTGGATGGTTTCCAAGCACTAATACAACTGTGTTACATTTTTTTGCTTCACCGACTGCAAGAGCCAAACCATTAGTAATTCTTTCGCATCTGAGGTGAGTGGCTAAAGTATCAACCTTTGCTCTGTCTTCTTCTCTGTAACGATTGCCAAATGCATTACTATGCGGTAAAAACTGACCGGTGTTTTCATCGCGAAAGAATAATTCCATTGTGAACCAGCCCCAAACATGGTCTGATGTGCAACCAAGAGTGAAATCATCAACCAGATTTAAGTACTTCCCTGTTTTTGGGTTACGATAAGAAACACTATTAAAACCCCAGTCGATTTCTTCAAAAACTGTGCGTGATTCTTCTGTTCCGTCGAAATAAATCACACCCTTATCTTCACGTAACCAACCACTGGAGTTTTTGTTAAATATTACGCACAAATCATTTGTGTTTACATAGCTGACCTTATTTTTCGGGAGAGTTTTTCTTATCGCATCAAGTGGTGATACCTTATGCGGTGGTTTGCCCGAATACCAGTCCGGTAAATTTTCCTCGGCAAGATTTCCAATTACAAGTACCTTTCCACATTTTTCCGGATCAAGTGGTAAAATACCGTCATTTTCAAGCAAAACAACACTTTTGTGCGAAGCCTCCAGTGCTACTGCTGAGAACTCGTCACAGCAGAGTCTATCCTCTGTAATAGATGTATATGGACACTCCTTGTCGGGGTCAAACTGCCCAAGACGGAAGCGTGTTTTTAATGTGTTTGATACTGCTCTATCAATGTCATCCTCTGTAAGAAGTCCTTTTTCTAAGGCTTGTTTTGCTGCATCTATGACATTTTCTGCTTTTTGCTCAGGGAAACAGTCAACTCCTGCTTTTATAGCTAGCGCAATAGCCTCACCGGGCGTTTCACAATATTTATGATGTGTTATAGTCTGCAATAAATCATCACCATCACTGACAATATATCCTGATAATCCCCACTCGTCTCTAAGAATTGAGATGTTTTCAGGATTTGCAATGCATGGAATACCGTTTATTTCATTATAAGCGGTCATTATTGACACTGCTTTTCCCTCTAGAAATGCATATTTAAACACACGCAGATAATACTCATGTTTAATCCGCTCACTGATGTTTGTTGAGGTTGATAAACGGTCTTTTTCAACATTATTTCCGTAAAAATGTTTGGGTGCGCATGCGGCTTTTAAATAAAACGGATGATCACCCTGCACTCCACGAATTAAAGCAGCGGCAAGCTTACCTGCCAGATGCGGGTCTTCACCATAAGCCTCCTCGTTACGTCCCCAGCGAGGGTCACGCTCCATATCAATGGTCGGGAACCACAAGGTTAACCAACGCAAACGGTCTTCTTTTTCGTACCAGACACGTGCTTCTGTACCGATAACGTCACCAACTCTATGCAGTAAATCCTTATCCCATGTATTTGACAAACCAATCGGTTGCGGAAATACTGTTGAATTACCATGCGGCCACTGGTCGTAAAAGCTACGAACCAGTAAACCGTGCGCTCCTTCTGCACATACATTATATGCCTTGATGTTTAGTCTTGGTATTGCTTCTTGTTTTGCAGGTAACAACCCAAGCTTCTCATCAAGCTTCATTTGTGATACCAGCTCTTTGACACGAATGTCAAGCGGTTGTGTATGATCGTAAACCGTACTCATATATCTATCACCTTTCTAAAAATTGTACCGATTTTAAGTCTAAATCGCAGCCGGGTAAGAACACAAGGACAACCTTGCGATTACCTTTTATACGCTCTGACAACGGGAATGTTTTTTCTGTATATTCCTTTGCGGTTGGAAGCGTTATCATCTGCGTAATTGTGTCTGACTCACCTATGAAGTCTATACGGATGGAGTTTTCAGAAAGCTTCGAACGCCAGTTGATTGTAACTTCGTTTGTACCGTTTTCTGCAAAATCCATATCCTCATAAGTAATTGACACATTGTTACCAATACCCTCCACTGTATCATCAACAACCTTAAATGCATCACCATATAAACCATCGTTTTCAGCAGCAGAAAGCTTTGAAAACGCCTTGTTAGGTTTAACAAAAACAAACCCTTTTATATGCACCTTGTCTTGGAAAACAAGAGAAAGTGTTGTGATACCCTTAAACTTGCGCGGAAGAGTGTATGATGTTTCTATGTATGTGTTCCAAATCGAACCTTTGTCATAGTGTGCCGAGTAGACAAGCTCTCCGCCTTCATTTGGCATACCTTCCCAAATATCGAAATTAAACGGATCACCACCCATCGGGAATAACCACAGTGTAATTTTATCAGAACCATACTTGCCGAAATCAATACCCTTAAAACCAACATGTGTTTCATCAAGCCTTCTTGTTGCAACACCACGGTCAATTCCGCTGCCCGGCTCATAGTTGCAAGCATTGTATAATCCTGCTGATAAAAACTCATACGGATTTAAGTACGGTTGTCCCTTTCCTGTGACTTCAACCTCACGAGCACTGATTATTGCTGCATGTGGTAAACCGTTGGTTGTGGAGCATCTGATATATCCGCTGCCGTCACCCTTAGGGATAATTGTTGCAGACATATTATCGTCAGCGATTTTTAGTTCACCTATTGGGCTGTTTATTCCACCTGCATCAGTCAGTCGCCATGTTAAATCCTTGTAAGTCGCATTTGCAGGATGTATTTTTGCTGTGATATCAAAACCATCAGCAAAAAGCTCAATTTTTCTGATTGGAACATCCTTAGTATCAAACTCAACACTTACTTTAACGTCATTCCGTGCTTGACACGGAATCCCCTCAACGTTTATGTCCTCATCAGGGGATTGCGGATCAAGTCCGCAATGACGATTATCTCCGTTACGTTTGATGATTGCGAGTAATTTTCCGCTGAACATACGTCTGTTATTTGCATGATACGAGTCATAGTCCGTTGAATCACCATTATCTAATGTTAGTAGTTCGCCATTTTCTACCGTAACATTAACCCGGCTGTTAGCGTTTTCTACTAAACGACCTTCGGCATCAACCGCTGTGATAGTAACCATATCGAGTATACCGTAGGTTTTTGTTTCTGTTTTTAACTCAACTGCATCACCAAAAGATGTACGCTCCATTAATGCTATAATGTTCCCTGCATCATCATAAGCCTCTGCCCGTAGTGTACCCGGTGAATATGGAATCTGCCAGCTTTCTATCCATTTGCTTAATACATCTTTTTCACTCTTTAAGACAGCATCGCCAATCTTTTTATCGTTAAAGAACAGTGCAACTTTTGGAGCATTTGAACAAACACGTACATCAATAATTTGCCCCGGCGAAAAATCCCAATATGGAAATACATGTACAAATGGATCTTTTTTGTAGTCTGTCCATGCGGATTTGAATAAATAATACGAATCCTTTTCAAAACCTGCCGTATCTGCTTGTCCAAAATAGCAGTTTTTTGTATGATACGGTGTTGGTTCACCAAGATAATCAATCCCTGACCATACAAATTGACCGAGTGAAAAAGGTGCAATCAAATCATCATGAATACAAGACTGAACATTTTTTGCACCCCAGCTTGTTGTTGTATTTCCGAGAGATGAACACTGCAAATCATCGTCTGCAAGAACAGCACGAGATAGTGGGAAATGGTAAATCCCGCGACTTTGCAGGGTTGAGCATGTTTCACCGCCATAAATCACCCAATCCGGATGCTCCTTATGATGCCCGAAATATAGATTTTCTGTATAGTTATAGCCGATTATTTTGAATAATTCGACACATTTTTGCGTATTTTCCCATGTCATATAGTTTGAGCAAAGTGTTGGTGGTGCATGTTTATTCGGGTCATGGAGCTTCACTAGGTTTAGCAAACGCCTCAAAGTTTCCGTACCGCCTTCTAAATCTATATGTGTGTCGTGGATTTCGTTTCCGACACTCCATAAAATTATGCATGGGCGGTTTCTATCACGACGAATCCACGAGGCAGCATCACGTTCTACCCACTCATCAAAAAATCTTGCATAGTCGCCCGGTGTTTTAGAACGCATCCAAATATCGGTCAGCTCGCTCATCACCACAAAACCCATTTCATCGCATAAATCCATAAGTCCCGCTGCCGGAGGATTGTGGGCTGTGCGAATTGCATTAACTCCCATTCCTCGCATAATATCCAGTTGTCTTCTTGCTGCATCCTTATAAAAAGCAGCACCAAGCGAACCTAAATCGTGGTGCATACACACACCATTTAGTTTAATATTCCTGCCGTTTAGGAAGAAACCTTTGTCTGTTGTGAACTCTGTTGTTCTAAAGCCGATTCGATTATCAACTGTGTCAACAGCTTTGCCCGTAATAATTAACTCAGAACGTAGAGTATAAAGCTTCGGATTATCTATATCCCATGCTTCGATTTCTGTTGCTTCTTTATTATCATCCAGTAGAGTGTGTTTTACTTCATACTTTGGTTCACTATCATCAGTGAGAACCTCTGCTGTAGCTTCCCATGACCACTTTCCGTCTTTTAGAGCGGTGGTTATATATATACCATCCGGGGCAAAACAGTTAGCACTACGGGTCACAAGCCAAACATCACGAAAAATACCGGCACCTGTGTACCATCTGGCACTTTGTCCGTTATAGTTTACGAATAACTCAATTTCTACTGATTCTTCATCTAAGAAATCAGTGATTTCGTATTCAAACATCGTATAGCCGTATTTCCACTCGCCGACAAGCTTACTGTTGATATACAATGCACAATCCATGTACACGCCGTCAAACCGTAAACTAACTCTATCGAGAGGTACGTTTTCGTTTTGCATTTCACGAGCAAGGCAAAATGTACGTGAGTATCGTCCAACGCCTGTTTTGTAGTGGTTGTGTGCATCTCCAATCAGCCAGTCATGCGGTATACACACGGGTTTTGATTCGCTTCCGTCCAGTGAAAACTTCCAATCATGGTTAAACAGTTTTGAAAAAGCCATAGCTTACTCCTTTAATTCTTTCTTTCAAAGCCTTCACATGGTGCACCTGACGATTTTAGCACTGCCAATGACGGCATCTGTGCAGACTTAAATCCAAACAGCTTACAAGACCTTGGAAACTTAGGCTCCCATGTTACGGTATAATGAACACATTGAAAACAATTAACCTTTTCGTTTGAATCGTTATTCATATTCTCGAATCACAGCGTCAGTTTAATAATTTTCTAGTAATTAACTGCTCTTATTTCGAAGTATGCTTTTGGATGCTGACATACAGGGCATTTTTCCGGTGCTACTTTACCCGGAATTATTTTTCCGCAGTTTGAGCAAATCCAATCAACAGCTTCATCACGAGCAAAAACCTTACCATCTTTAATATTTGCATGGAGTTTTTTATAACGCTCCTCATGCTCTTTTTCAATGCCTGCAACTTGCTCAAAAAGTCTTGCAATGTCTGTAAAGCCTTCCTTGTGTGCTTCTTTAGCAAAACCATCATACATATCTGACCATTCGTAATATTCACCGGCGGCAGCCATTTCAAGACATCCCAATGTGTCGGGTACATCTCCGCCATTTAACAGCTTAAACCATACTTCTGCGTGTTCTTTTTCGTTATTTGCTGTTTCTGTAAAAATGTTTGATACCTGAATATAGCCCTCTTTTCTAGCTTTTGATGCAAAGAATGTATACTTATTTCTTGCTTGTGATTCTCCTGAAAATGCAGTTTGTAGATTGGCTTCTGTTTTGCTTCCTTTTAATTCCGGCATGATAATTCTCCTTTAATGTTTGTTTTATTTTAATCTTATAGTTCTACATTTAGATGTCTTTAATGATTTTTACGTCTGTACATGGCATAACGTGCACGCAAAAAATATTAAAAATATCCCATAATTATACCTTGATTTTCTTTAACTTCGCAAATCTTGGCAGCCCGTTTTCCAGTTTGCGGGTATTTTCGCCTTGAATGAGTGGTAATACATAATCAATGAACTCTTTTGTTACATAAGTGCCGTTGTCATTTATCCATTCACGTGGTATTTTCTTTTCGGTGTTTGCACAAATAGATAGAGGTTGATATGTGATACCGCATTTGTATTTTCCGTTTTCTTCTTCTCTGGTGAATGCTACCATTTTTCCTGTTCCGCCTGATATTGCATACTCAACCGCTGATTTTCCTGCAAGCTCTGCTTCATCTATATCTGTTTGTGATGCAAGGTGTGCAGCACAACGCTGGAGTAAACTCAGCTCGATACCACGTACCTTTACTCCTAATTTTTTATTAACAATATTTGCAAGAGTTGCGGCTGTTCCACCAAGCTGGGCGTGTCCAAATCCGTCTGTTGTAGATGTTTTTGCGTGTGAAACAAATGAACCGTCAGCATATTGAGCACCCTCAGAAATTGTGACTAAACATTTGTTTTTCTTTTTGTAAACATCTTCAACCTCGGATAAAAACTTGTCTAAATCAAATGGCATTTCCGGTAAATAAATTAAATCCGGCGGTGCATCAGATAACTCTGCAAGTGCAGATGCTCCTGTGAGCCAACCGGCGTTTCTTCCCATTATTTCTATAATTGTGATTGCTCCTGTGTCGTAAACATAAGCATCCTTGTGAACCTCTGCTACAGATGTTGCAATGTACTTGGCTGCACTTCCAAATCCCGGACAATGGTCTGTTCCATAAAGGTCATTGTCGATGGTTTTTGGTACGCCTATAACCCTGCAATCATATCCGACTTTTATAAGATAATCGTTAATTTTTGTGCATGTGTCCATCGAGTCGTTTCCGCCATTATAAAAGAAGTAGCGAATGTTGTACTTAACAAGCACTTCATGTATACGTTTTAGCTCGCTTTCTTCTCTGATTTTGTATCTGCACGACCCAAGCTCGGAAGATGGTGTATTCAGCAAATACTTTAGCTCTTCAACATCCTCCTGATCCAAGTCAAAGAGTTCTTCTTTAAGCAGTCCTGCAACTCCGTGTGCCATGCCATAAACCTTTGTAATTTCCGGTGCATCCAGTGCAGTTTTTATAACGCCATAAGCGCTTGCGTTAATAACCGATGTCGGCCCTCCCGACTGTCCAAAAACTGCTGCCCCAATAAGTTTTTCAGCCATCCTTTTACCTCCAAGATTAATAGAAAATCATCACCATAGAGAATATCACAGTGATAAAGTAAAATCAATCAGTTTTATTTG
>JAITFS010000172.1 GCA_031281195.1 Oscillospiraceae bacterium | reverse complement strand
TTCCCGTTTCCACCATTACCTGCTTTTACAGTAATCTCAGCCTTATCAACAAACATATAATCCCTATTCTCTAGTCACAAATCACCCGGCTCTGCGGAGCCACCCTCTTTACTAAAGAGGGCATGAGAGTTCTCTACTTTCTACTCCTTATAAACAATCGGAGCGTTACGTTTATGAGCTGTTATTGTATGGTATCGTGAGATTTTCTCTAAATCCTTGGGGTTTGCTACGCCGCTTTGCAAGTATTCGTCAATAGCTTTGTAGGTGATACCCATTTCTGCTTCATCAGTTTGCCCATTATACAAACCTGCTGATGGAGCTTTTGAGATTATACGCTTTGGTGCTCCTAAATAAGTCAAAAACTCATATATCTCTGTCACAGTAAGGTCTGCAATTGGGTTAAAGTCAAAAGATCCGTCGCCCCATTTTGTAAAATACCCCATATGAAGCTCGCTCTTGTTACCCGTTCCGGCAACCAGTCGGTTTTCTGAATTAGCAACTGCATAAAGTGCTGTCATACGCAGGCGTGGTGCAAGGTTTATCTCTGCTGTTTCGTTTATTTTTGTTGCACCTTTTAATGATTTTTTTATAGCTTCAGCGGTTTTTGTTAAATCAACTTTTCGAGTGTCGATTTTGTATAAGTTTGCAATCATCAGAGCATCACTCATATCATCAGCATAATTACACTCTGAGCAGCACGGCATAATAATTCCAACAGTATCATCACAAGCCATTTTGCAGAGAACCCCTACAAGTGCTGAATCTTTACCACCACTATTGCCGAAAACAATTCCTTTTGTTTCTGATTCTTCAACTTGTTTACGTATAAATGCTATCCGTTTTTCTGTTTCCTCTTTATAGTTTCTCATTCAGTGAACCTTTCAGAATAATTTTATCCGGTATTAAAGGGATTTTAATGTTGTATGTGGTTTATAAGCATTTATCAATTTATAAAGCCTTTAGCTCTTAGTATTTCTTCTGCTTGTTTTAACTTACCCTCATTTACCATTACAACAGGGCCGGTGCAACCCATTCCGCTCTGTGCATATATGTTCTCTTTCCACAAAACTTCAACTGCATCATCAAGGTCAGTGATTTCTATACCTGATATTTCTGCTGTTACCGGCTCTTTTGGTGGCTCTTTAACTGCTGTGGTTTCATTACTAGTTGATGTTGCTTCACTTTTTGTACTGCTTTCGTTCAATATATCTTTAAGTCCGGCTTTTTCTGCGGCTGCAAACTCGCTATTCGCTACAGCTTTGTAATTTCCACGCACAAGCTCTGCTGCATACTCAATAGCGTTTGCTACAACCGGCGCTCCTGATGCTCTTGATAAAATGAGTATGAGTTTGTCGTAACCTTGACCGATTCCGGGTCCGTAACCCCAACCAAGAGACTCATAGTTTCCACCTGTTGTAAAGGAGCTTAGAGTTTTCATTAAAATATTACCTGTTAACGGGTCTGTTACTAAAACGTCGCACTCTCCTGCAAGCATATCATTTCCACGGAAAATGCAACCTCCGTCAGCACGTTTTGATTCTGCAAAGCTTATATCGTATCCATTATCTTGCAGTTTTTTGAGTGCTATTTCTGTTTGTCTTGCACCGTCAATGTTAAGTATTCCAACAGTTGGTTTTTTTACACCACATGCTTTGGCTGTTATTATCCCGAAAATCGCATTTTTTACCATTCCTTCAATACGATTTGTTGATGATGTGCCTGTTGTTGTGGCGATGTACATAGCTTTTCCAAATCCCGGAGTCACCACACGACCAACAGTTGATACTCCTATCGGGAAATTGTAGTGCATGGTAACCGCTCCATCGGCTTCACCACTTTTTAACGCTTTTTCCATTACATCATGTGCGTCTTTATCGGTTGTCGCTTGAATGGTTTTTACACCGTCAGCAGTTTTTGTACCAACGTATAAAGTGTTTATACCTTTTGAAGCTGCAATAGATGCACCTAATATCATTGTTTCTTCGCCATGCTCACTACCTGTTCCGGTGAGAATTATAGTTTGGTTAAATCCGGTGTTTTGTACCGGTAATGCTTCCTGCGGAGATGATGCAGTCACTTGAATATTTGCGTCTTGTTGATTGATTTTCTCTACACTTTTAGTTTCATTTTTTTGTAAAATAAATGATGCACCGTCAAACAGATTAGTCATTCGCCCAAGAAACAAGCTGCCTTTTCCAACAATCATGCTACGTTTGATACGACCTGACTTAATATCATCAATAGCAAAACCCATATACGGAACGCCTGATGGTATATGACCTTGAGTTGGTGCCCAGCCCGGCATACCATGTTTTTTGACAAAATTATCAATTTCTGTGCGTTCCATTTCACCACGTTTTACACTTAGAGCTGCAATCATTTTGTAGTTTGCAAGTGGCACATCTCCGGCACCTGCCGGTTTTGTGATGTCGGGGTTTTGCATTTCTACGGAATATTTATCAATATCAGCTATTTTTATACCTAGTTTATCCAATGGGTCTGTTATCAAAGATGTTATTACTGCTTGTGGTGATGAACCTGTGCCAACATTGTGTTTACCTGTGTATTCACTTAGGATTTCCGGGCTTAAACCATCATTTTCAGAAACTAATGCTGCAAAACCGCCAACAACATCCTCCAGTACCGGCATTTCTTTTTTTACATGGTCTTTTGCGTTCATTCCGAGCTTTGCAATAGAACCACCTGCTGCAACCACAACATTTTTGTGCGTACCACTGGCTATTAGTGCCGCTGCATAAATCATCGCATGAACAGGTGCTGCACAAAACGCACGAATATCTGAACCGGAAGCGTTTGTAAATCCTGCACTTTCTGCTGCTGCTTTTGCCAGATTTCCTCCACCTCTTTGGTTCATGTCACCAACAGCTTCTTCAGAGCAGTCAAGCACAAGGTCAATGTCTTCTTTATTTATACCTGCATTTTTTACAAGGTTCATAAGTGAAAGTACACATGAAGCCTTTGATACCAAGTTTTCCAGTATAATATGCGCTGAAAGATTCTCATCAATATCATGTGCTTTTTTCACACAACCTATGAGGCTTCCATTGTTATATAAACCCTCTGCTTTTTCATTTTCAACAGCGTTTATTATCTCATCTATATCAATACCATCTTTGATAAGAGCCACTTGTGTTTCATCTACAAGGGGGTGCTTTTCAAAGCTTGGGCGTGTGTTTTCAACAAATCCTTTATCGAGTAAAACCAACTCAAAAACATCACAAATCTGCATAAGCATATAAAACTCATCTTGTGGCATTATCTCGCCATAAGCACCAAATCTGCTTGTTTCTTTTAACGGTTTATCAAACCATGTATCTCCTGCTTCGGTCATATCCGAAGGTTTTTTATTACCAATATATACCTGATTTGGTAAATATGAAATCACCTCGTCAAAACTACGCAGATGTTCCGGCAGTTTTTTTAGATAATCCGAGCTTGGGTTCACAATACGTTCTGTAGTTTGCGTAGTTCCTCCATGCACAAGCATATCCGGAGCATGTACCAGCACATAAGACGTACCTTTTAGTATACTATTCATAGAATAAACCTCCAAAATAAGGATTAGGGATTAGGGTTTAGTACCTAATCCCTAAAATCTAATACTTCGAGTATTGGCTGCGGATTGATTCCATTTCTTTTGCGATGTCATCAACATCAAGAACCATTTCCATCATGCTGATTTGTTCATCATATATTGCAGGGTCAACTTCGTTTTTTACAACATCTTCGCAAATATGATACACTGCGAGTCCCAACGAGACTCCTGTCAATGGACCGGCATAAGTGGGGTCACCTGCTGTGACTGTCTCTGCAGCAAGCCCTGCGGCTTCACCTTCTGCTGCACCGATAACGACTATCACATTTTCAGGGCCGAATTCTTCGGCAAACTCTTTAACCCTTTTCTGGTTTTCCAGATCCATTGCTCCTGCGGATGTTCAGACGAAACATTCTGTTGAGGAAAACACTATATCAGCACCAAGTGGTTTGATACATTCCTCAATAGCAGGTCCGGGTATGCCATCGCGATCACCGATGATAATCACTTTTTTACCTTCAAACATTCCCATCGCCATACCTCCTTTCTTATAACAATTAATAATTAATAATTAATAATTAATAATGCGTAATTCGTAATGCATAATTCGTAATTCGTAATTAATTATTGATATATTCAAGTATCATTTTTTCTACATTTTCGGGGGTGCAGTCGTCTTTAACTAATTCTTTTAGTTTTCCGCCATCTTTATATATTGCAACGACCGGTATACCTAATATCTTTTGTGAAATCGCCATACGGCGAGCTTTTGCAATATCTAGTTTTGTAAACTTTAGTTTGTCGCCATATTTTTCAGAAAATGCTTGCATAGTTGGCATTAGTGCCATACATGGCTCACAAGCATGGCTGAAAAAATCAACCAATACTGTGTCTTTTGCTTGTAATACTTCTTGCTCAAAAGTCTCTTTATCCAGTTCTAACATTGTTAACACCCTCTCTT
>JAITFS010000004.1 GCA_031281195.1 Oscillospiraceae bacterium | reverse complement strand
TCTTCGGTCATTTCACTGGACAGTGAAAAATAAGGTATCATAATAGATGTTTGCACTGCTGTAAAGAATAAATATGACATTAAAACTGCCAAAAATCTAACTGTCGTGTCGGGGTTGCTATATGGATAAAATGCAAGGAACAGCGATATTAAAATCAATGGTGCGCTTATGAGCAGACCTTTTCGTCTTGTACCAAACCGCACACGCATTCTGTCGGACAAAAAGCCCATTATCGGGTCTGTAATTGCATCAAAAATACCAACAGCCATCATTATTAATCCGGCGGTTCGAGCAGGCAATCCGACTGCTAGCGCAATATATCCCGGGTATAAAAAATTGGTGATATTAAAAGAACCACCACCAAATATATCACCCGACGAAAACGCTAATATTCTACCGAGCGATAATTTTTTGCTACTTGCTACAGTTTCCATAATAACTCTTTTCTTTTTTGAAAATAACACTTTTGATTAACACTACTTGAGTTTTTATATTGAAAGCAGTTTATCATTATATTGTCACTAAAACAAGAGAAAAACTACAATATCATCATATCTGTGGTATAATATTGAAAACAATAAAAGGGGATTAATAAAATGACAAAACAACAAGCTCTGAATCTGTTATACGAAAAAATACAAGTAGGCAATGCACTTGGACTTGCAAGCAGTATCATTCATTGGGATGCTGCAACATTAGGTGTGCCTGAGAAATCACTCGCTGACCGTGGTGCAGCAATTGGATGGATTGGCGGAGAAAGCTTTCGCCGCTTTATGGCACTTGACACAATAGAAGCAATAGAAACACTCGAAGCTGTTAAAGGCGAGCTTAACAATTACGAAAGTGCTATGATTTATGTGTTTGGTAAGGCATATAGAAAAGCAAAAGCTATACCACAAGAGGAGTTTGAAGCATTTCAAGCACTAACAGCAGAAGCGCAAGCAGTATGGGAAACTGCACGTAAAAAATGCGATTATGATATGATGCAGCCATATTATGAGAAGGTATTTGATTATCAACGCCGTCTTTGTGACTGGTATGGTTATGAAAATCACCCTTATGATGCGTTGCTTGATGACTACGAAAGAGGAGCAAATGTCGAAATGCTCGACAGCTTCTTTAGTGCATTAAGAGAAAAAATCGTCCCACTTTTAAAAGATATTATTGCAAAAGACAATCAACCAAAAGAAATTAAAGGGTTATTTGACATTTCAAAACAACGTGAGCTTATGCCGTGGCTTACGGACTTTGCAGGGTATGACAGGACTCGCGGAAAAGTCGGAGAGGTTGAGCATCCTTTCTGCACAACGATTACACTAGATGATGTTCGTATAACAACCATGTATCACGAAGACAATTTAATGTCAGCACTTTTCTCAACAATTCACGAGTGCGGACATGCAATTTATCAGCAAAATATGAATGCAGAATTAGTTAAGCATGGTCTGGCAGACGGTTCATCAATGGGTGTTCACGAAAGCCAATCTCGTCTGTATGAAAATATGATTTGCAGAAGCAAAGCTTTTACTGAAATATTATTGCCAAAACTGCAAGAGAAATTCGATTATTTTAAAGATTGGGATGTTGACTCTTTATATCGCTCGGTAAACATAGCTCGTCCATCGTTAATCCGCATTGAAGCAGATGAACTCACATACAGCCTACACGTAATGGTGCGTTATGAGCTTGAGAAAAAGTTAGTAACCGGAGAGATTAAAGTGTCAGATTTGCCAAAATTATGGGCAGATAAATACGAAGAAATCCTCGGTATTCGCCCCGACACTTTGGCAAATGGAGTTTTGCAAGATGTTCATTGGAGTGCTGGATATGTTGGTTATTTCCCGTCTTATGCGGTGGGTACAGCTTACGGCTCACAACTGATGAACACAATAAAAAAGAGCATTGATATAAATGCTGCAATAAAAAATGCAGATATATCCCCGATAACAAAATGGCTAAAAGAGAATGTTCATAGCAAAGGGCAAACTCTATCCCCTGATGAATTATTAAAACAATCAACAGGCGAATCCTTTAATCCAAAATATTATGTAGACTATCTGGAAGAAAAATTCAGAAATTTATACTTGAAGTAGAAAGTATACATAATAACAATAATATTCTTATGATAGTCTCTTTTCCGAAACGCTGAGCCTCCGTGCTCAGAGTTTCGGCGCTCCGCCATCCATGGCTACGCTTTCCGAGACCATATAAGAATATTATTTGGTTTTTTTAATATTATTTTTAAAAATATTTTTTGTGAAAAATGTGTAGAAAAGTTGTACTCAAAGTGTGAAAAGCATGAATATGGACTATAAAAGTATGAATAATATGTAGAAAACTCTACATATTAGGCGGTAAAAATACATTAAAATAATGACAAATTGTTGTTGACAAGTGGCTTTTTGTTCGTGTAGAATCACCTTCCCTGAGGGGAAATACGAACAAGAGGTCATTTATTATGAGAACAAAAATCTTAATCGCAGTTAATGATAAAACATACACTAATCATTTAACAGAATATTTAACGGAAAACTACTCAGATATTATTGAAGCAGATGTAATTAACGAACCATCATGTCTTACAGAGCAAATAGAAACATTTAGATATGATGTTGTGTTAATTGATGAATCGTTTATTGATGAGATTACACAGGATTGTGCAAAATTAATAATACTGTTGTGGTCAGAACAAAGTAACATTGATAATCACAAAGGATATAAGCAAATACATAAGCATCAAAAAATATCAAAGATTATCTCAGAAATTTTTGAACAATACTCAAAGGTATCAATTGGAATACCCAATATAAATAGAAAAATAGCAAACATCACAGCAGTTTGGTCACCGGCGGGAGGGGTTGGGAAAACAACTGTAGCATATTTGTATGCTTCGAAAAAAGCAAAAGATAACAAAAAGGTTATGTATCTTAACCTTGAGTCATTTTCTACTGTACCGGTATTTTTCAAGGATAAAGGAAAAAGCATAAGTGATGTTTTTGAAATGCTAAACAGCGAAACCGGAGATATAAAAATGCTTATCCAGAGCTTGTGTAGCACTAAAAACGGTATTACTTACTTAAATCCACCAAATAACTATGATGATTTATGCGTTTTGTCCGCAGAAAACATTTATGAATTAGTTTTAGTATGTTCTGAAATCACAGAAGAGCTTATCGTCGATTTATCATGCGAATGTGACACACGAACACGACAGATTTTTGCTCTTGCAAGTGAAATACTTTTGGTAACAGAAGCATCAGAAACGGCAAAAACTAAACTATCGCAATTTATTACACAAAATAATGTTTTTGAAAACATCAAGGATAGAACAACAATTGTTACAAACAAAGGTGCAATTATTGATGAAAGTTATACCGAAAAACAAATCAATCTACCTCTTGTTCAATCAACAGATGCAATCACTGTTTGCAAAACTTTATTATCGTTAGATGTAGTAGAAATGTAGGAGAAGCTCATGACAAAAAAGATAAAAGAACCGGATTACAGAAAAACCTCCTCAACAATTGTTGATCATATATTTGCATACTCAATTGGATTTGTTGCGGGATTTTCTGTGTTGTTTATCTTCTATAAAATAATTGTCTTAGCAATAATTGGCGGACTAATAACCGGTGTAATAAATGTAATTGTATCAACCTACACAGCTATGAACAAACGTAAATCTAAGCTTAGAATACAGTTTTATGAACTTTTAGAAGCAATGTCCGTGTCAATGAG
>JAITFS010000235.1 GCA_031281195.1 Oscillospiraceae bacterium | reverse complement strand
AGCCATGACCGTTTCATAATCATTGACGGTGGTAAAGATGTTTATCACATCGGTGCGTCATTAAAAGATTTAGGCAAAAAATGGTTTGCGTTCTCAAAGATGGACAAAACCTCGGTGGCAAGCATATTATCTGCTATTTCGGGATTGATATGATGATAATACAACGAACTTTTCGTTCTCTACAGCACGACTATTTTCACACTAGGTCCAAAGGCTTGCGGCGGCATGCTGCGAGTAGTTAGTGTGTATGAAACAGATAGTTGCTTACCATCTAAAAAGTCTGCAAGATTTTGACCTTCTTCTAATGAATCTCGCACACTACTACCATCTTGAAAGATAATGGTAGTTTCATCATAAACATTTACAATAAACATACCATCTTCACGAATTAGAGAAAATGATTCTTCATCATCACTGATAGATGATTCTATAATAGTAAAGATTGAAACTTCGTTTATATCTGTTAGCTCCGGTAATGTAGTTTTTAATTCATTGCCAGTTTTATTTTCTTCCGGTTTTGATTTTGGTTTTTTGCTATCATTATTTTTTGGATAGTTTTTGTCTTTTTCTGATTTTGATGTTTTAATATCAGATTTATCTTCATTAGATGACTGCGTGCTTGCTTGAACAGCTACAGTCACAGCTAATAGAGTTAATAAAACCAATCCTATTGTTATAATTTTCTTCATGTTGACCTCCACATTTTATATACATAATCAGACGGGTAATGTATATAAAAGTTCCAAATGAGGGTAGATTATCCTATAAAAAGGATTCTAATGCACCTAAATCTCCTTGCAACAACCCGTTGGTACAAGTATAATGTTGTATGGTTATCAAGGAATACTTGACAGTTCATAAAGAAGGTAGCAGAAACGAATCTATATTTACTGAGGTTTGAAATGAAAAAGTTGTTTAAATATAGTGTCACGAAAAACAAAAATTCTATAATATTTGTGTCCGGTACTTTATTACTACTTATGATTTGTGTGCTTACTTTGATTTTACTATTCTCCAGTGAAACACCAAGCGAGAGTGAATTGCCTGACAATCTTAGTGCCGGTGAGCAACTTGGAGCGGACGGTTTTTCAGATGATGAGCCGGACAACACACTTAATCAAATACTTAATGATAAAGAGCATGACACTGTTGAGGACATTTCTAATTACCGTATTGCAATCGTTAACGCTGCGACCAAATCTTCCAACAGTCCGATAACCCTTGTTGATGATGTTAAAGTTAGCCGTACAGGCATAGCTTTTTCGCTCGAAAACTGCTCAGATCTGATATTTAATTATGGTGAACATTGGGATTTAGCTCATATTTTAGATGATTACTGGTCGCCTGTACCTCATCTTGCAGGGCTTGGTAGCGTAGCTTGGGTCGATTTAGGATATTCGCTACAAAGCGGAGGTATAAAGCAATATTACCCGAAATGGGATTGGATTTTCGGTGAGCTTCCTCCCGGCAGGTATATGTTTATACGAGAAGGTTGGTTAGGTGATTGGAATCCCAACAGAGACATCGTTTACGCATTAGTTGAATTTGTTATAACTGACGAAAGCCCTATAAATCTACCTCCACAATCCAACGAAATTACACCTAATGTTATAGAACTAATATCGTTCGATGATGTTACACCAAATGGTATGACGATAAAGATAGAGAACATATCTCCATACGATATTAATCACAGAGCCCAATTATTAGACATAGCACTTGAATGTTGCTCCCGGTCGGAGTTTTTGTTTGATTGGCAATCATTTGGAATAGTTCACTCTCAGCCACTTGAAGAGGATGAATTGGCAGCCATCTACATGCATGGAGAAGGTTTCCTGCCAAGTGGTGAACAGATGGAATTCCGGTTGGATTGGACAACTGCGTACGGTGAGCTACCACCGGGTGAATATAGGATTGCTTTAAGTATAGGTGGGCGAGCCAATGCACCCCATCCTACGGGTTGGGCATTTAATAGACCAACTCTAGTAATTTTGTTCACCGTGTTAGAGAGTTATTGATGGATTTTATGAAAAAATTATTCGCACTGGACGGTATTAAAATATTTATTTTGGTTGTAGTTTTCTCCGGTTTAGCTATGGGATTAAGCGACTCGGTGTTATCTAACTATTTTAAAGAAGCTTATGATGTAACTCCTGCTCAGCGTGGGTTTATCGAGTTTCCACGAGAACTCCCGGGTGTTATTGCATTATTTATAATTGGTGCTCTTTCTTTTTTGAAAAATATTAAAACAGCAATAATAGCACAATTATTGGCAGTAACAGGTATTTCTGTGTTGGGTTTTTGGGAGCCGTCATTTACTATAATGCTAGTGTTTTTGTTCGTGTTTTCTTTAGGTGTGCACATGTATATGCCACTTAATGACAGTATAGGTTTGTCAATTGCAAAAGCAAGAACACCTAATGCAATAGGTAAAACTATGGGTATGTTTAACAGCTCTCGAATGGCAGCATTTATGGTTGCCGGTCTCATAGTCTTTTTTGGTTTTCGAAATGATATACTTAGCTTTGAAACTCCAATTTTACTTTTTATTATGGCTACGGTTGCATATCTTGTAGTTGCAGTTTTACTTATGGTATTAAGAAAAAAAGAACCCGTTGTTGAAATGGATGCACCTGTAAACGCTAAGTTTGTTTTCAGAAAAGAATACATCAGATATTACGTCATATGTGCTCTATTTGGCGGAAGAAAGCAAATAATGCTAGTATACAGCCCGTGGGTGTTAATTGAGCTTTTAGGTTTTAGAGCAGATACAATGTCAATATTGGCTGTTATTGGTTCATTTATAGGAATATTTTTCTTACGTCTTGTAGGTAAATGGATAGATAAGTATGGAGTTCGTAATGTAATGATGATTGAAGCCTGCTCATTTATATTTATATATGTCGCTTATGGTTTCTTAAGCAGATGGCTTAACACAACAGATGTTGTGGCAGGTGGTATATTATTGTTGCTTGTTTATATTCTCAATATAATTGACAGAATGACTGCTCAATTTAGTATGGATAGAGCCATTTATATGAAATCAATTGCTCTTACTCCGGAGGATGTTACCCCGTCACTTTCTCTTGGAATGAGTATTGACCATCTGGTGGCTATTGCAGGTGCTATGGTGTGTGGTTTTATATGGAATCAATTTGGACCTGAGTACGTTTTTATCTTTGCAGGTTTTATATCACTTATAAATCTGTTTGTTGCAAAAGGAATAAAGCTAAAAAATCAATAATTTCTTATAATATATAGTTGAAAAAAGCTAATTTATACTAAAATAATAGAAATGGAGTTTATTATGATTGAAATAACCGGTATATATAATACCGCAAAAGTATTTACCGACATAATCGAACCCTCCGCTGAGGGGCAGATAAAAACTCTGTGTGATCAAAGTTTTATGAAGGGGAGTAAAATCCGCATTATGCCGGATGTTCACGCCGGAAAAGGTTGTACTATCGGAACAACGATGACTATTAAGGACGTTGTTGTGCCAAATATGGTAGGTGTTGATATTGGTTGCGGAATGGAAACTGTCAAGCTAAAAACCAAGCGGTTAAATCTACCGGAGCTTGATAGTTTTATCCATAAAAATATACCCTCCGGTCACGCTGTAAGAGAACGTCCACACAGAAGTCACGGACGAATCAATATTAGTGAGCTTCGTTGTATTGGTAAATTAAACAACACCCAACGTATAGAAAAAAGTCTTGGAACTTTAGGTGGTGGAAATCATTTTATAGAGGTTGGGAAAGACGAGGATGATAATCTGTATCTTGTAATTCACTCAGGCAGTCGAAATGTGGGTCTTCAAGTGGCGAGTTTTTATCAAGATAAAGCCTATCAATTAGCAGGAGGACGTGAGCAAAAAGAAATTCCCTATGAGCTAGCCAGTTTATCCGGAGATGATATGGAGGATTATCTGCATGATATGGAGATTATGCAACGTTTCTCTACGCTTAACCGCCAAATTATGAAGGAAGTTATATTGGACGGTTTAAAACTTAAGGATGACGGTTCTTTTTCCACCATTCATAATTATATTGACATTGATAATAAACTTCTTCGAAAAGGTGCGGTTTCAGCGAAGGAGGGTGAAACTCTATTAATTCCAATCAATATGCGTGACGGCAGCTTGATTTGCACAGGACTTGGTAATAATGACTGGAACAACTCTGCTCCTCATGGTGCAGGTCGTTTGATGAGCCGTACTGTTGCAAAAAACTCATTTACACTTTCATCCTTTAAAAAAGAAATGGAAGGAATTTTTACAACATCAGTTAATAATGAAACTCTTGACGAATGTCCAATGGCATATAAACCGATGGAAGATATTATCTCAAAAGTCACCGATACTGTAACAATTGATAAAATAATACGCCCAATTTACAACTTTAAAGCAAGCGAAAATCCAATCCGAAGAAAAGGTAAAAGATAAGAAAAAACCTACTCTACAAGTTTTTACACATTTGATGCTTAATGTGTAGAAAAATAGTGTGAAAACTCTACATTTCGCCGAAAATCAAAAAACCACAAATCCCAAACCCCTTGCACCCCAACGAGGGTGCATTTATTTTTCTACATTTTGATGACCTCAAACGTGTATTGAAGTGTAGATGACTAGTATGGTAACGTGTTAAAAATAGTTGATGATATTTCAAGAATTATTAACTACTACCAATAGGATTTTAAACAACATTAAACAATTTTAGTTTGAAAACAACTTTCAAACTTAGGAAGGAATTAATTATTATGGTATCAAATGTAAAGTCACTTGGAGTTGGAGGAATCAGAGGGTATGGAGTATCGGTCGAATGTTTGTTATCTATAGGATTACCTGCGTTTGACATAGTGGGGCTGGCAGACATTGCAGTAAAAGAAGCACGAGAGCGGGTGCGGGCGGTTGTCAAAACATGTGGTTATGATTTTCCTGTTAGTAGGATAACTGTTAACTTAGCTCCCGCCGATAAGAAAAAAATCGGCACAGTGTATGATTTGCCGGTTTTGCTTGGTATCTTGATAGCACTACGTGTGTTAAAGCCAACATCAAACAGTTCTGCTTTTATTGGTGAGTTGTCATTATCAGGTGAATTACGTCCTGTTCCCGGCACACTTCCGATGGCACTTTATGCCGAGCGAGTTGGTATAAAAGAACTTTTTGTTCCTGCGGACAACGCTGCAGAAGCAGCTTATGCTGCAAAAGTGAAGGTTTACCCTGTAGCGCATGTCAAAGAATTATTAAACCATCTAAAGGGTGTAGAACAAATAAAACCTGTAACTGCACGTGAACCGGTTGTTCGTCATGATAAATTACTGGATTTTGCAGAAGTTAAGGGGCAGGAGAATGTTAAGCGAGCATTGGAAATCGCAGCAGCAGGTAGTCACAACATCTTACTCACAGGTCCACCGGGTTCAGGTAAAAGTATGCTGGCAAAACGTTTGCCAACGATTCTTCCCGATATGACCCGTGAGGAAATGCTGCAAGCTACGGAAATACATTCAGTTGCGAGCCTTACCAACAGAGATAATCCAATACTCAGCACAAGACCATTTCGCTCACCGCACCACACTATATCTCCGGCAGCAATGTCGGGTGGTACATCAAACCCAAAACCGGGTGAAATATCACTTGCTCATAATGGTGTTTTGTTTCTTGATGAAATGCCTGAGTTTCCACGTAATGTACTGGAATCTCTAAGGCAACCGCTTGAAGACGGTATCGTGACAATTTCAAGAGCATCAACAACTGTTACTTATCCATGTCGTTTTATGTTAGTTTGTGCTATGAATCCGTGTAAATGCGGTTGGTTTGGTCATTCATCGAATAAATGCAAATGTTCATCACTTTCTATAGCGAGATACCACGAGCGTCTTAGTGGTCCGCTTTTAGACCGAGTTGATATATACATTGAAGCACGTTCGCTTGAATATGAAAAATTACGTGCAAAACCAAATGCTGATAATTCAACAAAAATTCGTGAGCGTGTAAATAAAGCAAGGTTGATTCAACTGGAAAGATATAAAGATAAAAGCAACACTATGAGGTGTAATGCTCATATCGGGCCAAAACTAATAAATGAGTTTTGTGTTTTATCACCTGAGTGTGAGAAGCTTATGAAAAACGCTTATGAAAAATTGTCAATGACTGCAAGGTCTTACGACAGAATCTTAAGAGTTGCAAGAACTATAGCTGACCTTTCCGGTCAAGAGTTTATTCAACCACAACATCTCGCCGAATCAATCCAATATCGCCACATCCCTTTCAAAGAAAGTATGTATTAATTGCAATTTACAAAAAATACTGATAATATTAAGAAATGAATGATATTATTTTAATGAAACAGGGTGAAATTATCCTCAAGGGTCAAAACAAACGCGAGTTTGAACGAAAGCTTATTAGTAATATCAAACGTCGTTTTGAACCCTTTGGTAAGTTTAATATATACTCTTTGCAATCAACAATTTATGTAGAACCGCAAGGAAAATGTGATATGGAAGCGACGTTGGAAGCAGCGCAGACAATTTTTGGAGTGTTATCCGTCACTCGTGCAGCCGCTTGCAAAAAAGATAAAGATGAAATACTAAAAACAGCAATAGATTATCTTAAAGATGAGTTAAATAAAGCAAAAACATTTAAAGTTGAATCAAAACGAGCAGACAAACGTTTTCCAATGTCCTCAATTGAGCTTTCGCAATATGTTGGCGGTGAGCTTCATGAAAAGTTTACTCATCTAATACCCGATATGCACAACCCTGAGTTTACAGTGCATATTGAGGTGCGTGACCTTGCTGCCTACGTGCATGGACCGGCACTCGTTGGAGCGGGAGGTTTACCAATTGGTACAGGTGGAAAAATGCTCACATTATTGTCAGGTGGAATTGATAGTCCTGTTGCTTCATATATGATAGCAAAAAGAGGGGTTCAATTAATTCCTATTCATTTTTACTCATTTCCATATACGTCAGTACAAGCAAAAGAGAAAGTAGAAGCTCTCGCTAACATTTTACAAAAATATTGCGGTAAAATGAGGGTAATAATGATACCATTTACACACATACAGGAAGAAATACGCAATAATTGTCCCGAGGGGTTAATGACTGTTATAATGCGACGATTTATGATGAGAATAGCCGAGCGAGTTGCAAATGAACATGGTTGCACCGCACTTGTGACAGGAGATAACCTCGGACAAGTAGCAAGTCAAACCGCAGAGGCTCTAAGTGTGAGCGAAGAATGTGTAACACTTCCTGTATTTCGTCCACTTATTGCTTATGATAAAAAAGAAATTATAGATATTGCACGAAAAATTGGAACTTTTGAGACATCAATACAACCGTTTGAAGATTGTTGCACTGTTTTTACACCACAAAAACCACGCACAAAACCAAAGCTGCACGAGGTATTAGATGCTGAATCTAACTTAAACATTGAAGATTTAATATCACAAGCAATTATTTCTTAAGGTCACGGTATAAAGTTACGGTGAAGCCGAAGCGTGAACCTTTGCCAAATTCAGAGTCTACCCAAATTTTCCCACCCATCATTTCAACAATATATTTTGAAAGAGCAAGCCCTAAACCAATGCCCCCTTGTTTACGTGTAAAACTACCGTCCACCATCTCAAAAGGTACAAATAGATTCTTTTGATTTTCTTCAGTTATCCCGATACCATGATCAGTAACAACAAACTCTACAGTTAATTTACCACCTTTTTCACCTACATTTAATACTAAAACATCAAGTGAAATCTCTTCTTCGTCATTAGAAAAAGCAGAAGCATTTGACAGAAGATGTATAATTACCTGTGTGATACGTTTTTCATCTCCAATGAGCTTGTTGGGGATTTTTTTATCTATATTAATAGTGAGCTTTTGGCGTTTTTTTGCGAGTTGTGAAGATGTTTTTGTCATAACATAATCCATTATAGAATCAAGAGAAAACTCAGTATCTACAAAGTTTTGTATACCGGTTGAAACATCAAGAATGTTGCTGATTAGTCTCATCATGTGCTGCGAGGACTCATAGATTTTATCAATGCACATGCTGATTTTCTCAGGATTTGTAGAAACCTTGGCGATTTGTGCCATACCCATAATAGCGTTCATAGGTGTCCGCATCTCGTGGCTCATACGGTCTAAAAATTCGTTTTTTGCCATACTTGCAGTTTTTACATGCTCTAATGCTTCCTCTAAACTGGACTTTGTTTCTTGCAGCTCTTGAATAAGCTCCTCGTATTTTGCACTTTCAATATTTTTCTTACTCATAACCCTCAACACCTCATAGTTACTATATCAAAAAGCACTCTCCATTACAATAACAATAAGAACATCGTCCTCTTTACTCCGCCAAAGCCAGCATAAGTATCACATTACCTTGACCCCAGATTGTGCTTTCTGATATTACATAATCAAAAGCATTGTCGTCAAACACCGCAGTTGGTGTGTTAAACTTTTCGTAAGGGTTATCTTTGGGAGTTTTTTCAAAGAAATGCTCTCTATGTTGCTCATGTGTTTTTCTACACGCAGGGCCTTCTGATAATGCACCAACCGCCAGTTGCTTCAAAAGGTGTGTTCTTTGATTGTAAACATTTTTTATGCTATTTTGCAACTCAAAAGTAGCAATCATTGGAATACCCCAGTTGTTGCAACCAAAAACATAGTCCAGCACACCATAAAAAGTATCGCTCCCTTTAATTGTTTCATCAAACAACTCTGCGAGATACAGATGATTTGCCATCCCAATCCAAACAGGTAAAACACCCCAGGTGTAGTCGTCAAGCGGTAGATTCCAAACATTATCTTTTGAGTTTTGCACATTATAGTAGCTTTTCATTTCCTCTAAAAATAGCTCTGTTCCTCTTTTATCATTATTTTGTGCTAAACGAAGGTTAATTGTTGCGTTAAACTCAGCCCATGAAACCATTTCGTTTGCTGATGGTGCATATTCTTTACAATCGTTTAGGTATTCTTCGCTTTGTGTGAGATGATAAAGCTCAATTGCAGCAAGTGCCATATTGTCCGTGTCGTCGTAATCATAGTAAAAATCGTTAGCATCATCACGTTCAAAAGCTGATTTATGTGTGTCTTTTTCTCTTGCGCGTTTATATATGGCT
Organism: Oscillospiraceae bacterium; assembly: GCA_031281195.1. Lineage (GTDB taxonomy): Bacteria > Bacillota > Clostridia > Oscillospirales > Oscillospiraceae > WRMH01. The sequence continues at coordinate 13,479 of JAITFS010000235.1, read as the reverse complement.
ATTGCTTTATCTTCATAAAATGTTGATAATTTTGCATCTTTTTCCTTAAAAACTCTAGCACCAAAAGCCAATACAGCAGCCGTACTACCCATCTGTGTACGAGATAATGCGCATAGTGCCGGTCTTTTTTCACGTAACACATCCTCGTCAGGTAAACGCCAGCCATAGTTGTGGTCTTTTCCATCACCTACCTGTATTACAAAGATGTTTTCATCAGGAAATGTTTTAGCAAGATAATCTAAGCTATGCTTTATTTCGTCTAATAACAACGATAATTCGGAGTCCTTGTTATCTTTTGCTAGTAAAACACTGTACGCTTCCAATAAATGCCAGGCAAGTGATGCTTCTGTGAGAGTAAACTTTATATAATCACCGGCATCATAATGACCACCAAGCATGTCTAATGTCCGCTCCGGTTGTGCTTTTTCCCATTTTCCATCCTTCCAATCACCGTTCACTTTATAAACAATCGCTTTAGCATCACCTATATGCGAAGCTTCTGAAAGTGGCGTTTTGCACCCGCTACGCATAACTTTCGCATGCGATAATGCTTCCAACATAAACTTGCTGTACGGGTCGTTTCTTATATAAACTTGCTTTGTTTCTGCGCCTTGTAATTCTAATGTGTAATCACCTATTGTTGTAATTAAACTAATGTCTATTTTATAACTAAAAAATCCAATAGGCAGATGATGTCCTGCACCTTTTATCGGGTTTTGCAAAGTACCCTCTAAGATGGTTTTTCCATTATTTTTAAGACTCCAGCTTTTGCCTGTTATATCCTGTTCAGACAACACAATTGCTATCTTTTTTCGTTTTGGCGAATACCCTGCTTCATTAATCCTAATCCAAGCTGTATCATCTTTCATGTGAGGAATCTCCTTTATTTAATTCATAATGGTTTAAGAGAGTAACGTTTGGAGCATTGAGTCAGGTGTTGTGATTGAAATGCGAATGAGAGTAAAAGCTAATAATTAATTATTAATTACTAATTATTAGTTTGTTATGATATAATATATGCATATTAACATAATTTATCGGGAGTAACAATATATATGTCGCACATACCGCCCAGGTTAGCCGGAATACTTATAAACGCTCTAAAAGGGGGCGTTGTGCCACGTGTAGGATTAGAGTATATAACCGTTGGGAGAGCACAAGAAATTGATGCAATTGTGCATGATATAAACATGGTTGAAGATGGTGGTGCATCGTTCCGATTTATCGTTGGAAAGTATGGAAGCGGAAAAAGCTTTTTGCTACAAACCATACGAAACTATGCAACTGCAAAAGGTTTTGCTGTTGTTGATGCTGACCTCTCACCTGAGAGGCGTTTTGCAGGTACAAAAGGTCAAGGGCTGGCAACATATAAGGAGCTGTTGCAGAATCTTTCTACGAAATCAAAACCTGACGGTGGAGCGTTACCTCTCATTTTGGAAAAATGGATTTCAAGCATACAAGCCAGTGTGAAAGCAAACACCACTCTTGAAGGTGAGGCTTTTGACAAACAAGTGGAAAAGCAAATTTATGAAGCGGCAAGCGCTCTTGAAGGAATGGTGAACGGTTTTGAGTTTGCAAAAGCGATAAACACTTACTGGAAAGCATATCAAAATGATGATACTGCATTAAAAAGTAATGTTCTGCGTTGGTTTCGCGGCGAATATGTAACACGCCGTGATGCTAAGGCTGATTTGGGTATAAATTTTATTGTTTCTGACGAGAACTGGTACGATTTCTTAAAAATCATGGCTGTCTTTCTCGTAAGCGCAGGGTACAAGGGGTTGCTGGTGCTAATTGATGAGCTTGTGAACATTTTTAAGATACCAAACTCTATCACCAGGCAAAATAACTACGAAAAAATACTAACAATATACAATGATGTTCTGCAAGGGAAAGCGAAGCACATAGGTTTCTTGATGGGTGGAACTCCACAATGTATTGAAGATAAATATAAAGGTGTTTACAGCTACGAAGCCTTACGCTCACGGCTTGCAGAGGGGCATTTTGCAACCGACGACTTAAAGGATTTGTCCGCTCCGATTATCAAGCTGCAAATGTTAACTCAAGAAGAAATGTATGTTCTTATTGAGAAGCTCCGTGATATTCACGCAGGGTTATATAATTACAAACCTACATTAAATCATGAAGATTTGCTATATTTTCTGACTGTTGAGTATAACAGGGTTGGAGCTTTGACTCATATAACACCACGCGAGATTATACGTGATTTTATTGAATTAACAGGAATAATCCATCAAAATCCTGATAAAAATGTAAAAGATATTCTCGGCAGTAACAGCTTTGAAATGGCAAAAGGCGGACTAACCGACGAGGACATTCACGCGGATTTTGTTGAGTTCGAGATTTGAAGGAAAAGGAAATAGTTTATGGATGCTTTTAGCAGGCTTGCACCGTTTATACAAGACTTTATATACCTTAACAAATGGGATGAATTGCGTGGTGTACAAGTCGCAGCAGCAGAAGTCATTTTTGACAGTGATGATAACCTACTGCTGTCTTCCGGAACAGCCTCCGGCAAAACTGAGGCTGCGTTTTTGCCTGTTTTAACAGAGTTATACAATAATCCTTCAAAGTCGGTTGGTGTTATATATATTTCTCCGCTCAAGGCACTTATAAACGACCAGTTTAAGCGACTTGAGCAGCTTTTGCTTGACTCGCATATCCCTGTAACAAAATGGCATGGTGATGCTTCTCAATCAAAAAAGAACGAGCTTATCAAAAATCCCGAAGGAATTTTGCAGATAACACCTGAATCACTCGAAAGTCTACTTACTAACAAACGTGGTGCATGCTTGCAGATGTTTTCTGATTTGCGATTTGTCATAATTGACGAAGTGCATCATTTTATGCGTGATGCTCGTGGTGTTCAGCTTTTGTGTGTGTTGGAGCGTTTGCAAAATCTTATAGGGATTATACCAAGACGAATTGGGCTCTCTGCAACTATGGGAGACATTTCGATGGCACAAACCTGGCTAAACACGGGTACAAACCGTAAGTGTGCAGCACCAATTACCGACGAGGGTAAAAAGCGGGTGAAATTACATGTTGAACGTTTTGTAAATTACGCAGAAAAACGAGATTTAGTCGAACGTGACGGTAGTGGTAATGTCGTAAATGTCAGCGAAAATGCACCGATTGGCGACCGTGAGCATTTTGAATATTTGTTTAATGTAACGCTGGATAAGAAAACTATTATTTTCACAAACAGCCGTGAGGAAACCGAGTTTATTCTGGCAAATCTTCGGGAAATTGCAATAAAAAACAAATCTCCCGATGTTTATAGGGTTCATCATGGAAATGTTTCGGCATTATTGCGTGAGACAACCGAAGATGAGATGAAAGCAGAGGATGAAAAGATTGTAACCGGTGCAACAGTGACATTGGAGCTTGGTATTGACATTGGTTCACTCGACCAGGCGATTCAAGCAGGCGCACCACTCACAGTGTCGGCTTTTGCACAAAGACTCGGACGTTGCGGACGGCGTGGTCAGATACCGCAGCTATTATTTACCTTAGTAGAAAATCTACGTGTTGATGCCGCTGATACACTCGGTCCGATTAACTGGGAGTTTATCAGGACGATTGCAATTATTGAGCTTTATACAAAAGAAAACTGGCTTGAACCGATTTATCCGCATAACCACCCATACAATTTATTGTATCACCAAACTATGAGCCATTTAAAAAGTAATGGTGAATTATCAGCAGCGGCTTTAGCTTCTGCAATGCTTTCTATGGGTACTTTCCGACATATTTCACAAGATGATTACAAGGATTTGCTTGCTCATCTTATTGAGATTGACCAACTAGAACGTACCGAACGAGCTGGGTTAATCATCGGACGTGAGGGTGAAAAGGTTGTAAACAGCCATAAGTTTCTCACAGTCTTTTTGGCAACGGAGTATCTGCTCGTCAAAGACGAGAACCGCACAATAGGTACGGTTGACAAGGTGTACCCTGTTGGTGTGCGGTTTGCGCTTGCAGGGCAAGCGTGGGAGACGGTTGATGTCAACGAAGCTTCTAAGGTGATTTTCGTAAAAAAAGTACCGGGTATCTCGCTCGTTGATTGGGACGTTGATTTTGATGTGGAGCTGCATACAATTCTTGTGAAAAAGGTTCGAAGTATACTCGTTTATGATGATTCTTACCCGTATTTGAGTGACAGGTGTTTTCCACGTCTTGAAGAAATACGCTATATCGCACGTGGTAGTGGTATCTTGGATAATTTAGTTACGCAACTTTCAGATAAAAAGTTTGCAATCTTCCCGTGGGTAGGCACACGCCAGCTTTTTACTCTCCATTATGCATTATTGGGACGTGGTATAAAGAGTAAACTCCCGTGGATTTCTTGCGTATATCTTGAGGTTATCTACAGTGGTTCGGTTGAGGATTTAGAAGCTTTGATTCGTAACATTTTGCAATCAAATCTTGATTTATACTCTCTGCCACTTCCTGACAAAATTCAAGTGCGTGGTAAATACAACGAGTTTATTCCACCACATTTACTCCGCAAGCAGTTTATAGAAGATTATTTAGATTTTGAAGGATTAAAAGCAGGCGTAGAATAATAGCTTAAAACAACCAACAAACACACTCGTGTTTCGAGTGTGTTTGCCGTTTTCTATATAAAAACTACTGGTGTAGTTTGCTACTGAGGTAGCTTTTGACTTTAATCACTTACGATATTTCTATCGTTTCATGTTGTTTGCGACACCTTCCATCTCATCTGCTGTTGTGAGCGCTCTGGAGGCTAGTTGATATGCTCTTTGTGTTCTGATGATACGTGTCATTTCTTCTCCGAGGTCAACATTTGAACCCTCAAGAAAACCTTGACGTACTACTGCATCGGTTGCTAAGAATCTATCACCTGCCGCAACATCATGCATATAGTTAGCATCACCTAATGCTGCAAGTCCATGTAGATTTTGGAATGTAAATACTCCAAGAAAAGTTCTGCCTACTTCTTCAGGACCATTTAAAAATCTTATTGTACCATCTATATCTACAGCAAAGTTTGTAGCTTCGGGTGGCATAGCAATTCTATTACCTTCTCTATCCAAGAAGTAGAAACCTTCGGAGTTGACGAAGTATGAACCATCTTCTTCAACACTTAAGCTTTTGTTACCATTTCTTGTATATACGATTTCTCCGCTCGGACTACGCAAGGAGAAGAACCCTTCACCTTCAATTGATAAGTCAAACGGATGACCTGTACTGACAAGATTTCCCGGTCTAAAGTTTCTGACAATATGTGCTACCATAACACCATGTCCTTTTTGCTGGTTTTCACCTGGTGATCTGGCTTTTGCGGGTGTAAGCCCTGTTACATACAAAGCATCTTTAAAGTCCAGTCTTTTTGTTTTAAAACCTACAGTATTAACGTTAGCAACATTGTGTGCTATACTGTCAAGTCTTAATTGTTGATTTTTTAACCCTGTGGCTGCGATTGATTTTGCACTATACATTAGCGAATTCTCCCTATTTCATTAACGGCTCTGCCGACTGTTTCATCTATCATTGTTACTATACGTTGATTTGTTTCATAAGTACGGTACATTGCAAGCATATCCACCATTTCACGTGCGATGTCAACGTTAGAACCTTCCAGAAATCCTTGCATTATATTATACGGATTTGTTTGTGCTTCCGGTGGAACTGTTGCAAAGAAAAGGTTACTACCTTGTCTTCTAAGTGTGGTGTTATCTGCAAATGAGACCACACGAATTGTATCTATATAGTTTTGACCTGAAAATACTCTACCATTCTGGTCAACGGTAAAATCAAGATTACCGACATAAATCGGTCCGTTTTCACCTAAAAGTAAGTTTGCTTCCGAGTCCATTAAATATCCTGTAGAGCTAAGATAAAAATGTCCGGTTTTGGTGTATCTTTCACCATCTGCTGTTTGAACAACAAAAAATCCATCGCCAACCAACGCAAGATCTGTCGACATATCGGTTGCTTCCAGTGATCCTTGGTCAAAGTCGATGTATAAATAGTCCAGTTGCGTGCCTAAATTTAGTGGTCCTACAATCTGATTTAATCCGCCTCTTGGGCTGTAATCATTTATACGTCTTGTAAGAACCTCATCAAAGCTATGCGATACAAAGTGTTCTTTCTTAAACCCGATTGTATCAGCGTTAGCTACATTGTTTGTAATGGTCTCCATCCTTCTGCGTTGCAGCATCATCCCTGTGCCGGCAATATATAGACCTCGTACCATAATTCCTCATGCTTTCCAAATAACTTCACTCATATAATGTTATCGGAAGAAACACCCAAAAACTTAACAGTTTTGGGTTGTTTTTTATAGGTTATATTGTGCTTTTAACTCAGGGGATTCCGTGTCCAGTCTGCACGGCAGGGAGAGCACGGAATGACGTAAAAAATCTTTCTCTAATCCCTACTATCTTGCTAATCCTCTTACCAGTTGGACTTCATTTCTTGTTATACCAAGCTGACTGGCAATTTCAATATCATCTTTTCCTTCCGCGGCAAGAGATAAAACGGCTTCATTTCTTTCTTGTGCGGTTGTTATCTCTACCGGCGGCGGTGGGGGTGGTGCATCCATTGAATCGTCAAAAAACTTTTGAAATACAGCTTTTCTTGTTTCCGGTGCTGCCGAGGCTTGCACAACAGTTTGTACAGGAGGTTTATAAATCGGCAGTGGTGGAGTTGGGGTAGATGTTGGCATAATTGGTGGAGCTTCTGCTGTCATATATCGCTCTGCTCGTTCAATCACCTCACCAACCGCTCTTATTTGATTGGCTTTATATGGTACTGAACGTGGCACTCTCTCCAGGATTTGCTCCTTTTCTTCAAGTGCAGGAGGCAAATCAAAAGCCGCCGGTATGGAGATGGCGCGGTATTCATGCTCCTTAAGCCTAAGTTCTTCAACAGTTGCTTTTGCCTGGTCTGTAAACTCCTCCATCAATGTTTCAACAGACGTATAAAGCTGTAGAATCTGCGACTCCTTTTCGTCAAGCAGCTTCTTTTGTCTTTTTACGTCTGCAAATAATATCTTAAAAATGATTGCTACAACGCAGATTAAAATCGCTATAAATAATGCAAATGCATAGTGCTCAATGCCCATTATTTCTATATTTCCTCAAACTGTTATATCTATAAGGTAATCGTGTTCGGCAGGAGGGACTAATAGCTCCAGCTTTTGGTCTTCTGTCATTTCCTCTTCTTCTTCTTTAGGACTACCACCACCTCCGGCGGTACCGGTTCCACTCCCGTCAATATCGTCACGTATATCTTCCATTTCTGTCTCTGTTGTTGACAGAACTCTCGATTGATCTTGTGCGCTGTCTAATATTTGCCTTGCTGCAAGTTGCTCCTGAGATGTTTCGCCCTGTCTTAAGTAGCTGCCGGTTTCTTTCATAACATCTGTTGCACGTGTAATCATTATCTGCGTGTCAATGGTTCTAATAGACACAGCTTACACCTCCTTAAGCTACAACTTATTACTACCTCACTTCACCTTAAAATCTGTTTTATTTACCTCACAAGGCATATATACAACTTCACCATCGCTGAATTTAAATGTAGCAAAGCTTATTTCGTCATTTACTTTATAAGTGCTTGAGCCAATTACTATACGTGAGCCTGAAAATGTTGTTTCAAATACGTGAACCTTGCTATCTGTAGCGTGATCCATTTCATATCTTAATGTTTGCATTTCTTCAGTAATTGCTTGAGCTTCAAGCTCGTTATTTTTTTTGTTTTCCTGACCGGATATAAATAGCTTATTATACGTTTCAGCATCCATTGTTGCTTTAGATTTTGCAAGATAAGCATCAAGCTGAGCTAGCTTTGTTTGGTTCATTGACAAGACTTCCATCTCTTTTTCGAGCTTAGCAAGACGTGCTCTTTTCCTTGGTAAAAACCCAACCTCTATATTTGTTTTTGTATTTGATAAAGCACCAACATAATTAGCTACAATATCACCTGCCGCTGCTGCTTGACCACCAATAATTGCACCTCGTTTACCCAGTGCATGAATAGTTGAGCCGGTTTCTAATATGCTATGAATACTAACGTCAACTGATATCGGACCGTCTGCAATTATTGTTCCGCGTTCTATAAAGAGCACCTTTACAGAGCCGCTTGACTCAATTATCCCCTTACCCGAGCCTTGCATTCCGCCTTTTACTTCAACATTACCACCGGCTATTAACGTTGCAGCTTCAACACTTCCACCAACGGTGATGCCATTTGTTGCTTTTACAGTATTTCCTGTGCGGACACTGCCGGAAATATGAACGCTGCCTTCAAAATCTATATTACCAACGCTAATATCGCAGTCACCCTTAACGGTATATACATTAGAGACGTTTATAGCACCGTTTACATACTCAACCATACCGGAGCATGTTGCGTGCATTGTGGTTCTGTCTTCGTTGACATTTATGTTTTTACCCCTTGGCATTTGAACATCCTTACCGGGTTTTTGTTTAATTGGATTTCCTTTTACTGAAACACCCGGCACACCGTCTGTTGAATATTCTCTGGTTATCAGAAGCTGACCTTCTTCAACCGGTACATATAAGTCCAGCGAGCGATAGTCAACTCTGCCATGATCAATTTCTCTCGGTGCGCCTGTGCGTTCATCTGTGGAAAAGTGAAATACTAACTTACCGTCTGTTCCATCGGTTGGAGGAGTTGCATTTGCTATAACATAAGGTTCACCATAATCCTTACTGTCAATAACTTTTTTTAGTGCCTCTTCATCAAGACCATGCTCAACACCGGCTTCAGCAAGCTTCTTTTTTGCTTCTTCAATACTTAATGATGCACCACCCATTTCCGGTTCTATTAATCGTACACTTACTTGTTGTTCGTCACCTGTTATTAATACTGATAAATCCTCACCGTAGAAATGTTCTTTTTGTTCGAGTGCAATTTTTGCTCTCCCTGAGCCTTTTTTAACAAGCTCCTGAACAGCGGGTAAGCTAAGATTGATAATATTCTTACGGCTTATATGATGCAGCATATTTTGAGTTTCAAGCTTTTCTCCATTCCCACGCTCTGCATATATTTCAAGATATACACCGTCAGGTTCATAATAAAGCCCCGAAAACGCATTCATTCTATTTACAGCCATTGGATTACCAAAAATAGCAAGAATCTCCCAAGGAATCTGCTCACCTGGTTTTGTTTCTTGTGCAGCTTCACCTTCAACACTTTCACGTACAACAGGCTCATCAATTCGTGGTCCGCTACCGATTACGATAACATCAATCTTTAGCTCCTGTCTTGTACAACGGAAATAATCAAGAGCTAATTCCTCTGCTGCTTGTTCACTATTTGCTGTGAAATACTTTGCTCTCATAACCTTCACATCCTCTCAAGACGGAACGAGAATCAAATTACCTTCTCTAGCTTTGTACGCATCTTTGACAGTACCTTTGAATGTATCTGTGATACGCGTGACTCGGTTACTTGTAGTGTGTCTGCGATTTCTTTAAGTAATAAACCTTCGTAGTAATAAAGAGTTATAACCAAACGTTCTTTTTCATTTAAGCTGTCAATAACTTCTATTAACAAAGCTTTTTTTTCTTTTTCGAGCAATTCTTCCTCGGGAGTTTTATCATCGGGTCCTTTAATCTCTGCTTCTGCGTTTCCTGTGCCAAGCGCATCCTCAAAGTTTATCAGGTTAAACATGTGGGATTGTGTAAGTATTTTATGAATTTGCTCAACAGGCATTCCTAATGAATCTGCAACATCTTGATCAACAGGGCCTTCAGGATTTTTACTTTCAAACTGCTCATACGCATTTGTTATTAAACTGATTTTTTTGCGAAGACTAGGTGATGCCCAGTCTTGAGACCGCATATAGTCAAGTATTTCACCACGTATTCGTGTAACTGCATAAGTTTCAAATTTAACCTCGTGCTTTAGCTCAAACTTATCTACTGCATCTATTAACCCTATCATACCACAACTAACAAGGTCATCATATTCATTATAGTTGTTGTACTTAGGCATCATACGGCGAACAATCCACTTAACAAGATAACCATAATGCAACAGCAACTTGTTTTTTGCGTCAATGTTACCATTTTTCTTGTACTCAATCCACAACTGCCCCAGTTCTTCAGGTGTCAGCTTGTGTGTTGTGTCACTCATCAGATAAGTCTCCTCTTTTTTATCTGTTTTTGTTGCTCGGTAAGAACATACCTTGATATACTTTCATTTGTGCTTCTTGTTACACCAAAAAATTGCATTCCCGTGTTAAACATATTGTTTGTACGCCAAGGGGTGCAACGCTTGACCGTAGCGGTTACTTGCAGTGGTGGTATTCTATCTGATGTTGCTCTGGCTCTTATAGCAACCGGTGCTATATTTATATACATGCTTAGCATATATCTTTCTTCGAGAATATACAACTTTTTTGTGAGGATTGATATACCGGTTACACTAATATCTCTGCTATTAACTGCTTCGAGTGCCACAGCTTGGGCTTCTTCATCTTTTTTACCTATTATACCATGTTCTTGCTCATCATTATACTCAAATATTTGTACTTCGAAAGAAACCGGTAAACGATAGGCTTCCCGCCTTTGATTTTTCTGTGCTTTTGTCTTTTGCAGTAACCACATATAGCGGACTGATCCACGTCTTTCAAGAGCAACTACCCTCATTTGCGCTATATATCTGCCTGTTTCTCTGTAGAAAACTATATATATATCATCATCTTGGTAAACAGGCATTGGTACACCTTTATTACTTGGTACACCTATGAGAAACGGACCGTTGTCAAGCCTGTCTTCAATCATCGCTCTATAGACTTGCCCTGCCGGAATAATTAAGTCCACCTTATCTCCGACAACTAATATTTCATCACTTAATTCTCTATTCTCTTCCACTAAACCACCTGTGATACTATAATAATCTCATCAGAAGCAATAACTATCAGTTTTTTAGCAATTACGCATTATTAATTATTAATTTATTTTACGCTTTTGTACCTAATACTCTGGAAAACACTCTTGACAGTATACCTGAGGACTCTCTTTCACTTGGCATATCAAGGATAGCTCTTGCTATAACTTCAATTTCTCTGGAGGTTAATGAGTGCGGGTCACTCACAGTTATAGGAATCTGTCTTTTTATTGATGCTGTAATATTATGGTTATATGATATTAGTCCAAGTGGATTGATATTTTTACCAAGGTGTCTGCCACATACATCAACAAATCCTGTTTGAATATTTTGTGCTTCAATTGCTTTATCACATTTGTTTGCCAGTACGTGAAGCGGATGAGTTGCATCGTGTTTTACAATTGTTTTCACCAGTGCGTAAGCATCTAATACTGAGGTCGGCTCACCGGTTGTAACTACTATTGTTTCTGTTGACGCAAGCAGAACCTGCATGATTGTATTGCTCACTCCTGCCCCTGCATCCATTATTATAACATCAATTGGTTCATCTATGTGAATAATTGTTGAAAGAAGTTCAGAAAGTTGGTCTTCATTCATGTTTATAAGCTCATTTACACCCGAACCACCTGAAATAAAACGAACTCCTTCATGCCCTTGCTGGATAATTTCGTGAATTGTTTTTTCTCCACGTAGAAAATAACTTAAATCAAGTCTTGTTGTAATACCAAGCATAACATCAACATTTGCAAGTCCAAAATCAGCATCAATGATTAGCACACGTATACCTAGCTTGCTCATGGTAATAGCAAGGTTGACAGAAATGCTTGATTTTCCAACCCCGCCCTTACCGCTTGCTACAGAGATAACTCTGATTTCGCGGTTTTTTCCCATTAATTCTCTTAGATTTGTCGCTTGATCCATAACTCATCCTAGCCTCGTACGATATGCTTCACTATTGATTCCACATCTATAACCTCAATGTCATCAGGAACGGTTTGACCCGTTGTTACATAAGCAAAAGGCTTGTGCGTATACCAGCTTATGTTGAGTAATGCTCCTCTATATTTTGTTTCGTCCAGCTTTGTTATCATAACTCTATAGTTATCTATAAATCCGTAGGTATCTACCATTTCCCGAACAGATGAAAAGCTTGTAGTTGCAGCAAGGCATAAAAGTGTATCATCGGGTTCTAACAATTTTATCATACTCATTAAGTCTTCGATATGTTTTTCATCACCGGGCCCTTTACCTGCGGTATCAACAAAAATCATATCCCTGTCAGACATTTGCTCCATCGCTTCCTTTAACTCATCAGGGTAATAAACCAGTTGGATTGGTACACCTAAAATATCTGCAAATGTTTGGAGCTGCTCTTGTGCGCCTATACGATAAGAGTCCGTGTTAATTATGCCGACTTTTTTTCTTTGTTTAACTGCAAAATCTGCTGCAAGTTTAACTATTGATGTTGTTTTTCCAACTCCTGTCGGGCCTATCACAAGTATAACACTTTGTGTAAACTTTTTGTGCAAAATCGGCTCAGCTCTGCCAAACTGCTCAAGTAAAAGATGCTCCATAACCTCGGTTGCAGATGCTCCCGGCTGTGCTCGTATCATCTGCTCAGTTTGTTTTGCCAGAGTAAGCGCCAGTTCATCACGTACCTGCTGCTCCTTGAGCCTACCAAACAACACTTGCACATCATCAGGAAAATCATAAGTAATATCTCTTTGAACCAAGTCAAACTTATCCATAAACGATGTGAGCATTGTTTCAAAAGAATCCATTCGTTTTTCAAGATTATCACTATTTGCAATTGTTGTACCACCTAAATTTAAGGTGCTTGGCTTATACGCATACTCTTGCGATATGATAGGCTTCTGTTTTTTTACAGATGGTAAGCTGTCAGGGTTATATGCAAATTGAACCTCAAGAACAGATTTTGTGAAAAAACCTTTTAACCCTTTACCACGCACTTTTCTACTGTTTATCATAACAGCATCAGAGCCCAGCTCACGGCTTGCTGCATTTAGGGCTTGATTCATATCATTTACACGATAAACTTTAACTTTCATTTAACCCTCTTGTTAATTAAATCTTTACAACACCTTCTGATAAAACCTCTACGCCACTATCTATTTCATTATACGATAAAACAGCAAGCTCCGGGGATATTTGTTCAGTAATTTTTCTAAACTGTCTTCTTACCAGCGGAGAAGTAAGTATAACAGGTGTTCTGCCTTTGGTTTTCATGTTTTCAATAATTCCTCTTAGTCTGTCAAATATCGAATGTACTTGTACGGGCTCTATTGCAAGGTATGCTCCATGTTCGGACTGTTTTGTACTTTCTATTATAAGCTGTTCGAGCGACGGGTCAAGTGTTATCGCATACGCTACATCATCAGGTATAAAACGCTTTGATATTGAACGTTTTAACGATTGTCTTACATACTCTGTGAGCAAATCGGGGTCACGTGTAAGATTGCCATAATCACCCAGAGCTTCAATGATTGAAGCCATATCGCGGATTGGTATATTTTCTGATAATAAATTAGCAAGAATACGCTGGATTTC
>JAITFS010000225.1 GCA_031281195.1 Oscillospiraceae bacterium | reverse complement strand
ATGTCTCTATCAAATAAAGTAGCAATTTGTTTTCGATTTAACCATACATCATCGTTTATTAAGCGAACTTCAACCGCTACAGTATTCTCCAATTGATATAAAACAATTTCATTTTTCATTTCTGCAATTTCACCATAGTATTATACCAGTCTTCATCCTTCATAAGTATAACAAAACATGCTATTTTTTACAATTACAATTTCAACTCCAATCTCACAGCACAAAAAACCGAGAGTTTCGATTTGAAGCCCTCGGTCTTTACACCTTGATATATATTATTAGATGTGTATATTTGGAGAAATGCAAGAGGGGAGAGCAACCTTTCCTATCATCTACTTTATGAATATTTAGTAAGTTGCACGTACATTAGATAAATTACATTGACCATTTACAATATTGCCACTACCGTCAAGAACGCGAAAATCATATTTCGGAAACTCTATTTTTAGTTTATTAATAAGGTCAGAAACTGTTAAATTATCTGCTGTACGACTAGTGTGCGGATTGTTCATAGCTAATATTTTATCTGATCTTACTTTTTTTCCTGTAACATCGTGCAAAAACTCAACCTTAATGCCCTCTACCTTGAATATTTGCTATTCTAATTTTCCTATTGTTGTCATAAACCTTACCTCCTAATCTTCTTCCGAGTCGTTGTTTAGTTCAGACACATCAAATCTGCTGTCAAAAGTTATGTTAAAACCATTAAAATTAATAGTACCTATGTTATCGGGTGACCTTAAAACAAGATTTTCCACAAACAAATAACCGTCTAAGTTTATCCGAAAACCTGGTTCCATGAAACTATCAGTAATAAGTCTCCGATTGTTCCAAATGGGAAACTGTATCCACTCATCAAAGCTAAAAGTGAAATTCAACCTGTTTACATCTAAAAATCCAGTAAACTTACCGCTGTAATCTTCACTCGGAAAATAAAATGTTGCTCTCATTGTGCCATCATCGTTTAGCTCCGTTATTTCAAGTATAAATTGTCTCTCCGAACTAGCAGCCAAAATATGCGTACGTGCAGTACCTACCCATTTTGTACCTGCTAGGTCTGCTATAGTTTCTACTTTTGAGGCAAATGCAGTATCATCTACAATCCAGCCATTAACAGTATCATAGCGATAAGTAACTCTAGCGTTTACACCAATGGTTGCAAGTTCTTTGTTAAGCTTAAAATAACTATATAGAGTTTTAACTGTACCTTTTTCTGTAGCAGTTGTGTTCAAAACTATAAAGTCAGACACCTCATCAGGCACAATGCTAAATGTTTGTGCTGTTTTGTCGTTACCAGCAAGGGCAGAGAAAAATGGTATTCCAAGTAATGCACCTGCTATATCAAGTGTAGTTTGGTCAAGCAATTTATCAAAATCGGAAGCAGTTGAAGCACTAAAAGGAATTTGGCTTCGTGATAATACTGTTATAAGGTCATCTTCTGTCACATCAAGTACTGCGTGGGTTTGCACAGAAGTTTCAAATGGTGTGCTTACTCTGTGTTCAGAATATTCCCAAATCCCATTATTAAGACGAAATTCTACTTGCATTTGACCATCTGCATATAGGACTGTATCTCGTAGTTTTACATTTGCAATAACTACTTCACGGTTTTGTTCAGAATTCATTTCACGGCTTTCAATCGAGAAACTCTCTAAGTTATCTTCAGATATAATCCATTCTTCTTCGTTGATAATTAGTGTTGTTCCCATAATTGCTACCTTAACTAGTGAATCATCAGCACCAATAATCGGTTTGGGTGAAGGTGTTGCTAGGTTTGCTGTTGGTGTTGGGCTTGATGTATCATTCGGATTTGGTATATCATCACCACCGCTGTTATCATCATTATCACTACAAGCGGTTAATGCTAGTATCAACACAAGCACTATTAGAATTGTTGTTATCTTTTTCATTTCTGTAAAATTCCTCTCCTTGAGTTATGTTTTTTATCTTTCCGCTGTTATAGAAAACATGTATAGTTGGGGATAATGCTAGCTTTTTCTAATCACAACTTATATTTTGTCTACTAACCAAGCGTCTAGAACTTTTATAAAGTCTGCCATTTTTATTGTGTTATTGAGGATATTGTCAACAATAAATGGAACACCCTCTCTTTTTTGATTCGCTGTTGTATAACCATGCGTATTCAAGAAAGTCTGAAACTCATTAGACTTCTTTTTGATCTCCTCTATGGTAGTTTTTTCACTATAAGGCTCTCTCTTATATTCATCAGCACCTTCGACATTCTCGACAAAGTTAAGTTGACCAAAATAGTGATGAATGTTGTTTGTATCATCATTAACTTCCATCCATACTGTAGATATGCTAAAATCCAATTTACCACAAATAACATTTACCCAAACATAAGGTTCTTTATAACATTCTCCAGTAGAAATACCGCTTGGAACAGGTCTACAGTTTACTTCCTTTCCATTGATGTTTAAAGCAGAATGTTTTTTAAGAGCTTCGTGTATTTTATACATAGCAATCTTAGAAAGATACGCAATTGCATCTAAACAAGCCTTTGTTGATAGGTGTATATTGTTATTTTCGCTCATTGTTCTTACCTCTTTTCTTTCTCATATAGATATTTTGACTCTACTTAATAATTCAACTACTGCGGGTTTGGATTTAATTTACTTAAATTAATGACCCCCAAATGCAAGAGGATTGATACTCAAAATTTTATCTTTCGTCTCGCCAGTAATATCTGTACCATAAAAAGCCGCATTATCAATATTAGTCACACTGTCAGGTATCACAATGCTTGTCAAAGTTGAAAAATAAAAGGCTCTATAACCAATACTAGTTACGCTATCAGGTATCACAACATTTGTTAAAAGAGTTTCAAGAAACGCATAGTCACCAATACTAGTTACGCTATCAGGTAACACAATGCTTGTCAAAGATGCGCCTGAAAAAGCACCCTTACTAATACTCGTCAGACTGTCAGGTAACACAATGCTTGTCAAAGCTGTTCCACTAAACGCATAATCACCAATACTCGTCAAACTGTCAGGTAACACAATGCTTGTCAATGATGAACCTGAAAAAGCCCGATCACCAATACTCGTCAAACTGTCAGGTAACACAATGCTTGTTAATCCTGATTTTCCAAACGCAGCATGACCAATTCGCGTTACACTGTCAGGGATTATTATACTTGTAAGCCCTACACAATGTTCAAATGCATTTTTTTCAATTATTATTAAGCTCTTAGGAAGTGTAACAGCTATTATAGATTCATTTCTAAAAAATGCTTCCATACCAATAACTGTTACTGGCATATCATCTATTTCGTCAGGTATTCGCACTCGAATATCTGTACCAACATACTTATCGATTCGTACACCCTGGGTTGGAAAATCAAAACTATGGGTAAATGATTCTATAGGAGTGAAATCAATATCAGGTGTTGGATTTGCTGTGGGGGTTGGTGTTGTGTTGTTCTGACTGTTGTCATTTGAACTGTCATTATTTGTTTTGTTACCCTCGTCATTTGCATCACCGCAAGCAGTTAATGCTAGTATAAATACAAGCATTATTAGGATTGTTGCTATCTTTTTCATTTTTTTCTCCCTAATTATGTTTTTTAATCATTATTTAGAATAGCACTAAATCTTTACAAAATGTTGTGACGTTTCTGTACCAAGATTTGTATTATTCAACATATTCCTTTACTTTATCAAGATTTTTTCATATAGTGTATTAATCATAAACCGAAGGGAGTAAGTAACATGGCATTATTTAATGTGAATACTCTAATCAAGGAACTGCGCCTGGGTATCGGGATGTCACAGGCAAAGCTGGCGGAAGGCATTTGCTCGAGAGAGACAATATCCAAAATTGAGAACGGTGAGCGGAAACCGGACTGGTACATTTCGCAAAACGTATTGCTGCGATTAGGCATAAAACTAGAACAACTCCAATCTGAAACAATGACAATGTTATCCGAAAGTGAAAGTCATATAGTAAAAAAGCGTGATGAATGTCAGCAAGCCCTTTCCACTTACAATCTTGATGCACTAAAAGCCATACTCGATGGTATGGCAAACGACAAGCATTTTCAAAAAGGAGCAACCGGGCGAGGTTACTCTATATACTTAAAGTATAAGGCAAGCTTACACATGTACGGTCAGTACAAGGATCCGGAAAAATGCCGTGATTATGCTATAGAGTACATCAAAATTAACAGACCTGACTTTGATATAAACAAACTGACTAGTTACTTTCTTTCTCAAGATGAGTTGTTAGTCTTAAACCTTGCAGCGGTAGCATACGCAGAAATTGACGGCATCGACAGGGCTCTTGAAATTTGGTTTATGTTAAAGGAAACTTACGAAAGACAGTTTGATGCCGGTGTTCATGAAAATCCCAGATACCGTGAATTGGTAATTAATATATGTGTTTCTTTAAAAAAAGCAGAACGTTATGAGGAGTGTTTGGAGTTTGCAGAAAAAGGATTAGTAACCGCTATAACATATCACGATATGCGAATTTATATTTTATGCCTTTATCAAAAAGCTTACAGTCTTATTAAGCTCGGGCGTATGGATGAAGGAAAGGAACTTTATAAAAAGTTTTTGATGTTTACGTATGTTGTAGACGGCTTTGCTTCGTTCAGCTTTGATTTAGCAAAAAAGGAATACGAAGAAACATTCGGCTGCACATTTGAAACAACCGGACTTTGGTAAATTGCTATCAGAGGTAAAATCAACCGCTCTTTTTTTGTGGTTGTAATAAAAACTATAACTGTATTTTGTTACCAATTGGTTCAAACACCCATGCAATTTCAGATAATGAATCGGACAGAGATATACCTTCAGCATAAGAATAACTTTTTATATATGCTGTCCAAATTTTTGCAATTTCTGGACTATTTGATATATCATTTAAATGTGTTTGGTAATTTTCAATGAACAAGAGAGTATTTCGTTCAATTGCTTTAAGCCGGATTGCATTAAGAAGTTCATCTCTTAAAAGAACATCCCGATTAAGTGATATTAGAATAAAGGTATCATAAAAATCACGCCCGCGACTGTTTGATACATTACGTGACAAAATTGATCCAATCTTTTCTGCGAGAATAGTATAAAGATTGTAAGCCATTATTGGAATCTCTCTATCTTCAAACATTAACTTATATTTATATTCTATTTCACATGGAATTATCGCATCACCAACAGTAATATCAAGTTGTAAAAATTCACGGATTGTTAGAAATGTAGCAACAAAAAGAATTCGAAAGTCATCGTAATCACCATCTTCGTGGATATTCTCGATACTTTTAATAGTAAATGAAACATTGTCATCAAGTTTAATCGAAATAACGTCTTTAATAATCCTTTCAATTTCATCACGACTTATAGGTAATCCAATCATTGTCGTGTCCATATCTTTTGTGCTGCGCTTACTTATACCAATCATGGATGAAATAAGAAAACCACCTTTAAGCACTATGTTATTACGATAATGTGACATTGATATCCGTTCCAACAAACGTTCCATCATGTATGTTTGCAACAAAGTGTTTGCAGGAGTGCCATAGTCTTTTGATTTATTTTTAATCCAATCTTTTAGCTGCTTTGTGCTTTTAAATTTCATGCTAACACCTCTAAATATCTATAAATAATATCACGAATTTTAAATGCATTAGCATATTCAAGAAGCTTTGCATTATCACGTGTATTCATTTTTACATATCTCTTTAATGCAATGAGAACTAAGTCTCTATCTAATTTTTCAATATTTCGGAAGCAATCACATAGAGTGCGTTCGATATCATAAGCAATAACCATAGCTCCTGAAGGTGTCTCAATTTCGCTAATACCTAAATTCATTCGTTCAGGCTCAGAGTAAAAAAACATCATGTTTTTATCTGATAATAACTTAGAATTCCAACCGGATGGAATGGTCATCATTAATCGTAATGGGTTACGGTCACTAAGGTCGTGTAGATATAAAGCAGTTTCGTGTGAAAAAATACCTTTCGGACATCGATATTGGGCAACAAAAAAAGGATCGGGGAATACCTCTGAATCAATATATAAACCATGAGCAACACGTTCAATTTTACCACTTGATGCCATACGTTGAAGTGTTTTATTATCAATACCAAAACTACGTGCATCTTTCGAAGAAAGATAACCACGTTGTTGTTCCATGACATAACTGACATTTTCGTATGCGTTCATACCATCAACCCCTGTCCTTATTGCTCGTATAAACATTACCACATACGAACGATAAAGTCAATAATCAACAGTGAAAAAAATGTTTAGTCATTTAGCTTAGTCAGATTTCAGTGTTTAGAATTACTCCGGAATACGTATGAATTAGCATGTACGGATTTGATAACGCTTACACAATTATCAATAATACATCCTCATTGTGTTATATCAATCCCGAAATCGCAGATAATATACTCGCCACCGAGGTTTTGTCCATCTTTGAGAACGCAAACCATTTTTTGCCTAAATCTTTTAATGACGCACCGATGTGATAAACATCTTTACCACCGTCAATGATTATGAAACGGTCATGGCT
>JAITFS010000086.1 GCA_031281195.1 Oscillospiraceae bacterium | reverse complement strand
TCCTCAAGTTCTTTTACCATTTCTGATAATTCTATTACTGTAAGAGCTTTAATGTCTTCAATAATTGATTGTACTGTTGCTTTTGCCATTTTATTCTTCCTCCTTATTTTCAACTTTTTCTGTTTGTGTTGTTTCTTCTGTTGTTTCTGTTGCTTTTTCTTCTGTTGCTGCTGGCTCTGCCTCTGCAGGAGCTTCAACCGCTGCTGCTTCGTCTGTTGCTTTAGCATCTGTGTCAGATGGTGCACCGTCTTTTTCTGCAATTGCTTTTAGTACGATTGCAAGCGATGTAATCGGCGCGAGCATTGTACCAAGCAGTTGAGCTTGCAGTACCGGTAGTGCAGGGATTCTGGCAATAGTGTTAACTTCCTCTGCGGACATAATTTTGCCATCCATGAAACCCGCTTTGATTTCAAAGTATTTTGGCATTTTGTCTGCAAACTCTCTGACAATTCTTGCCGGAGCAATCGGGTCATCATTACTTGTTGCGAGTGATGTTGTTCCAACAAGTATGTCTTCCAGAGCATCAAAACCAACATTTTTTATTGCAAACTTCATTAAACTATTTTTGATAACATTGTATTCAACGTCGGATTCGCGCATCTTAACACGCATTTGCGTATCTTCTACGACTGTAATACCTTTAAAGTCTACAAAAACACCGGCTTTGCATTTAAGTCTTTCAGTCATATCATTTACGATTTGCTTCTTTTCCTCAAGAACTTTTGCACTTGGCATATCTTTTTCACCTCCGTTTTTTTTATTACGTTCACATAAAAATAATCCTGCACAAAGACAGGATAACAGTCGAAAAATCTGACCGTCCTCGGTAGGGTTTATTCAGAGTCTTTATAAAAATGATATTTATCATTTTTATAAAGACTTTGTGACCTACTGTCTTTGGAACGCTAAAGTACAATAACAAATAAAACCACAAAAGTCAAACATTTTTTATTTTCTTGTAATAATCAAGTGTTTTAAACCCTCTGTCAAGGTGTGTTAGAAGATATTTCTCAATTTCTTTAGAAAACTCATTTAACGCTTTTTCATCAGTATTAAATGAGAAAAGTTTTTTATTATCGCATGATAAAACATATTCAGCTATAGTTAAAGCCTTTGCACTTAATGGCAATAAACCGTCCTCGTGTGTATCTCCTTTGGATTTTTCCGTATTTATCAGATTTGGTTCAAAACCTGATATAGCCATAAGTCTTAGCTCAAAAACCGGTTTTATCAGTTCGGGAGGTTTTATATTTTCACTTAAAGCATATATTGTGTTTAAGCATAGTGGTAACAGCTCCGGATTTGGGCTGTCCTCGTCCGCAACAGCTTCTGTTAGCTCAGCAACATACGAAGCAAGAGCAAGCAGCTTTATATCATCGCGCAGACCGATAAACTGCTCGATAGTTTGAGCTTCTGTGAGAGTATATCTACCCTTTCTTTGAGTTAATGTGATATGAGAGTAAACAAGAAGCTGAGTTGCTGCTGCGAGTTTGCTGTTTTTTCGATGTGCTCCATGAGCAGAAACAGTAAGCTTACCCTCATCACTTGTAAGAACTGTGAGGATTTTACTGGAATCCTTATATAAAACTTCGCGTAGAATGATACCGGTTGTGTTGATGTACATAGTTTAATTTGTAATAAAAATGTTTGTTAATACTACCTCAAATAACCAAGATTTCTTATTGCAGCGTGATTATCACGCCAGTTTTCCTTTATTTTTACCCATGTTTGTAAGTTAATCTTTGCTCCCATAAAACGCTCCATATCAATCCTGGCATACTGTCCGACTTTTTTTATCATTTCGCCTTTTTTACCGATAATAATCCCTTTATGATTCTTTTTCTCATAATAAATTGTAGCTTCAACATCAATGATAGGGGAGTCTTCGCTTCCTCTTTCTGAGAACCTTGTTATTTCCACAGCTACACCATGCGGAATCTCTTTATCAAGTAATAAAAGCAACTTTTCGCGTAATATTTCTGCAATTATTTGCTGTTCATGTTGATCTGTTGTAATTCCATCGGGAAATAACTGCGGCCCTGACTTTGCATAAGAAGCTAATTGCTTTAATAACTCATTAATACCGTCGCCTTTTTTCGCAGAAATGGGAATTATAGCATCAAACTCATAATAATTTGAATAACACTCGATAACGGGTAATAAAGCATCCATTCTAACTGTGTCAATTTTGTTGATAACAAGTAACACTTTTGAGTTAGTCTTTTTAATGTGCTCAATTAACAACATTTCCTGAGTGCCTACATTAGCAACCGGTTCAACAAGTAAAATAACAGCATCAACATCAGCAATTGATTCTTTTACAACACCTACCATATAATTTCCAAGTTCATTTCGTGCTTTATGAAAACCGGGAGTGTCAAGTAAAATCATTTGGATATCTTCATAAGTAAAAACACCAAATATTCGATTGCGTGTTGTTTGCGGTTTTGGTGAAACAATTGTTACCTTATCACCGGTTAATTTGTTGATTAAAGTGGATTTACCGGCATTTGCTCTGCCAACCACCGATATCATTGCTGTCTTATTTATCATGTTGTCTTACCATAGTCTAAGTAACCCATATTTCTCATTAAACCCTTCTCAATTCTTTGCATTATATGCTTAGTTTCTTCATCATAATGGTCATATCCTAAAAGATGTAAAGCTGCATGAATCATTAAAAGCGTTGATTCCTGTTCGAGCGTAACTCTTTCTATCTTGATATTTTTCATAACCTTTTGCAGAGAGATAACAATATCTCCGAGTGGTAAATTACCTGTTTCGAGGTTAAAATCCATGTTGATAATTCCACCCCAACCCGGATGCTCAAACTCCTGCATTGGAAATGCCAACACATCAGTAGATTCATCAAAACCACGAAATCTTTTGTTAAAATCACGTATTCCTGCATTATTTGTTATTAATATGCTAATCTCACAAGGAGTATCAACCTGCTCATTACGAAGTGTAATCAAAACTGCTTGTTTAAGTAAACTAATAAATGTACTGTTCATCTTAATATCACTTTGGTTAGAAGCAGTGATTTTGTGTTTTATTTTTTTAACCATAAAATTCCATTTCCTATATTATTTTCGTTTATCGCGTTTGTCATAAGCTTCAATTATACGTGAGACAAGCTCATGACGTACCACATCCTTAGAAGACAAACGGCATATTGCTATATCAGGTACATCCTCAAGGATTCGAACAGCATCGCGAAGCCCGCTTGTTTTATCCGGTGGAAGGTCAATTTGAGTTATGTCGCCATTTATAACAATTTTTGAACCAAAACCTAAACGTGTAAGAAACATTTTCATCTGCTCACGTGTTGTATTTTGAGCTTCGTCAAGAATGATAAACGAATCATCAAGAGTTCTGCCGCGCATATACGCAAGGGGAGCAACCTCGATATTTCCACGCTCCAGATATTTACTGTAAGTTTCAGCTCCCATCAGCTCAAAAAGTGCATCATAGAGTGGTCTTAAATACGGGTCAACCTTACTCTGCAAGTCGCCGGGCAGAAAACCAAGCCGTTCACCTGCTTCTACTGCCGGACGAGTGAGAATTATACGGTTTATCTTTTTTGCTCGAAATGCCGCAACAGCACAAGCCACTGCAAGATAGGTCTTACCTGTACCGGCAGGTCCGATAGATAGAGTAACAGTGTTTTTGTTTATGGCTTCAACGTATTTGTTTTGACCTAGAGTTTTTGCTTTTATTGGTTTGCCTTTTGCAGAAATGCAGATTAAATCCCTGCAAATATCACCAATCTTATCATCCTGCCCGTTTTTTACAAGATTGATTATATACTTTACATTATGAGCATCAATTGTATCACCTTTAGCAGCTATCATAATAAGTCCGTTTATTGTGCGTTCGGCATGATGTATGTTT
Organism: Oscillospiraceae bacterium; assembly: GCA_031281195.1. Taxonomy (GTDB): domain Bacteria; phylum Bacillota; class Clostridia; order Oscillospirales; family Oscillospiraceae; genus WRMH01. The sequence continues at coordinate 43,140 of JAITFS010000086.1, read as the reverse complement.
TCTTCACCACCTGTGATAGTCAGCTCGGAGTTTCTGTCAACAATACGCACATCAAGCTCTTCTTCAATAAGCTTAATATTCTCGTCAAGTGAACCAAAAATGCTAATAATACTTTCCAGTCTTTCGACACTCATTGTTTTCTCACCCAAAACATAATCCTCCCACATAATAAACATCATTATTACTTATTAATTATCATAGTTCAACAATTGTTACGCCGTCTTCACCTTCGCCGTATAAACCAAGTCTGAATGATTTTACACCTTTTTCATCCTTTAGATATTTATGTACTGCTTTTCGTAGCACTCCTGTACCTTTACCATGTATGATTGTTACAGATGGTAATTTTGACATTTTTGCATTATCTAAATATTGTTCCAAAATTGGCATAGCTTCATCAATATTCATCCCACGTATCTCAAGCTCAGGTTTAACAGTTGAAAGCCGTAGTTTATTTTCGGATCTGTTTATATATTTTTTCGCTTCTTTTGTTGTTTCATCTTCCATTAATAAAACTTCACTTGGTTGTGCTGTTATCTTAAGTATTCCTGCTTGCAGTATTAAAGAACCATCATTTTTAACCTCAATAACATCTGCAAAAGTTCCAAGATCGTTTAATTGTACTTTATCTCCGGGTATTATATCTCTTTTTGAAGCTTTAGACTTCACAACAGTTTTACGTTCTGTTAGTTTTTCTTCTGCTTTGTTTAGTTTACCAAGCACCTCTGACTTTTTTTCATTTAATTTCTGCCAATCTGTATCAGCAGCAGATTTTCTAAGCTCTTGCATCTCGTTCATTATTTGGTCAGCTATACGTCTTGTTTCTTCTAAAATACCAATTGCTTCTTTTTTTGCTTTACTGACCTCTTTGTCACGCTCTTTATCGAGTTGTGATTTAACTTCTTTTGCATATTGTCTGTCTGCATCAGCATCTCTTAATAATTTGCTTGTTTCATCTCTTTCATTTTCAAGTAATATTCTGGTTTCTTCAAGACCGGCAATAGCATCCTCAAACGCTACACTATCCGTATTAATACGTGCTTTTGCATCATTAATAATTTTATCTGACAAACCAAGACGTGAGGATATTGCAAATGCGTTTGATTTTCCGGGAATACCGATAATTAACTTATATGTTGGTTTTAATGTTTCAACATTAAACTCACAGGAAGCGTTCATAACTCCATCAGTGCTTAACGCAAAGCTTTTTAACTCAGCGTAATGAGTTGTTGCAGCAATAAGTGCGCTTTCTTTTCGTGCGTATTCGATTATGGATATTGCAAGTGCCGCACCTTCGACAGGGTCAGTACCTGCTCCAAGCTCATCAAAAAGTAATAAAGAATTAGGGGTGCAATTATCCAGTATTCCTACAATATTTGTCATGTGTGATGAAAATGTTGACAATGACTGCTCAATCGATTGCTCATCACCAATATCTGCGTATATTGTATCCAAAACCGGTGTTATACTGCCATGACCCACCGGAATGTGAAGACCGCACTGAGTCATTGCACAGAGTAATCCAAGAGTTTTTAACGAAACTGTTTTTCCACCTGTATTTGGGCCTGTGATAACCAAAGTGTCAAAATCAGCACCTAATCTTATATCTATTGGTACAGCATCTTTTTTTGGCAACAGGGGATGGTATGCTTTGATGAAGTTTATTTCTCTGTATTCTGATAAAACAGGTGCAGTTGCATCCATTTTATAAGATAATTTTGCTTTTGCAAAAATAAAATCTAATTCAGTTAATATTTCAAAATCGTTAATTATTGTATTAGCGTGGTCGGATACCTCGGAGGAAAGCTCCATTAGTATACGCTCAATTTCGTGTTTTTCCTGAGAGGTTAGCTCTCGTAACTCATTGTTAAGATTAACAACACTCATTGGCTCGATAAAGTGTGTAGCTCCGGATGAGGAAATATCGTGAACCATTCCACTAAATGTAGATTTGTATTCCGCTTTTATAGGAACAACAAATCTATCATTTCTAATAGTGATAATCGGCTCTTGTAAGGCTTTAGCATAAGTGGGAGAGGTTATGATTTTATTTAAGGTTTGGCGGATTTTATCATTTGTTATTCGCATAAAACGACGTATATCAGAAAGCTCGCGGCTGGCGTTATCTGAGATTTCTTCTTCTGAAACAATTGATGTTGATATTTTGTTTTCTAAATATTTATTTGATATAAGTGAGTTAAAAAGGTAGTCAATAACCGTAGGTTCATTGGCTTTATCGTTGTTAAAATAAGTGATTGATGAAGATGCAGCTCTTAGTAACTCTGATATATCAAGCAGCTCACGAGTATTTAATACACCGCTTTTATTTGCGCGTTTGACAGATCCTCTTACATCCTTTACTCCAAGAAAGGGAGGACTCTGTCGTAATACCATCATATTTTTAGCAGCCGATGTTTCATCAAGCTTTTTTTGTACAATATCAATATCGGTATAAGGAAAAAGCTTACCTACAAGTTCATTCGCAGACTTACTGACAGCTTCCGCTGCCAGTAAGTTTAGTATTTCCGGGAGTTCAAGAATGTTTAACGATTTCTCAAAAAGTGTCATTTTCTATTTGTGTATAATCTCCATTGTATCGCGAGCAATGACAAGTTCTTCGTCAGTTGGTATGACAAATACTTTGGCAATTGAACCTTCAGCAGTTATATCAAGAAAATCTCCTGCCCGAACAGCATTTGTATGCTCGTCTATTTTTATTCCTATACCCTTTAACAAATCACAAATTGCTCTTCTGACATACGGGGAGTTCTCGCCAATTCCGGCGGTGAAAACCAGTGCGTCAAGACCACCAAGAGCAACAATATATGACCCGATAAACTTTGCTACCTGGTAATTAAATACCTCAAGAGCTAGTTTGGCACGTTTGTTTGGGGTCGCGCTTTTATCATCAAAACCTGTGTTCATGTCGTAACCTGCGGCTATTTCTATATCACGAAAATCTGAGGATTCACCATATATGCCCAAAACACCGGATTTTTTATTTAAAATATCCATAGTTTCTTTAATAGAAATATTTTCTATGTCAGCGATTATATCAACCATTGACGGGTCAACACTTCCGCATCTTGTACCCATTGGTACACCCTCAAGTGGTGTTACACCCATTGTGGTATCAATACTTTTACCATTTTTTACTGCTGCAAGAGATGAGCCGTTACCTAAATGGCAGGTGATTACCTTAGTATCATTGGTTTTATCTAAATGCTGAATTGCAATAGCTGAAACATAACGGTGTGATGAACCATGAAAACCATAACGGCGAATATCGTTTTCTTCATAATATTTATATGGAATGGGGTAGATATATGCATGCTCCGGTATTGTATGGTGAAAAGCAGTGTCAAAAACTGCAACTTGAGGAACTCCGGGCATTGCTATCTGACAGGCGCGTATTCCCATAAGATTTGCAGGTATATGAAGTGGTGCTAATCTTATACAATCTTCAAGAATAGCTACAACCTCGTCATTAATTAAAGCACTGCCAAAAAATCTTCGTCCACCATGAACTGCACGATGACCTACAGCTTTTATTTCAGATAAACACTCTATAACACCATAGTCAGCAGAGGTAAGCTTATCTATAACTGCACTAATAGCTTCTGCGTGTGTTGGTAAAGAAACAGCTTCATCAAATACTTTTTTACCTGCGAGTGATGGTTTATGTTTTAAATGTCCATCAATCCCAATTCGTTCGCATAAACCTTTTGCGAGTATTGTCTCTGTCTCCATATTAAATAGTTGATATTTTAACGAGGAACTACCGGCATTAATTACTAAAACATTCATTAACATACTCCTTGATTTTATTTGTTTGCTATTGCTATAATAGTATAATACATAAATATTTTATATACAAGGGAAGTTTATGAAAACTGTCGGTATTATATGTGAATATAATCCTTTCCATTTTGGGCATCAGGGACATATCAAGAAAACAAAAGAGTTGCTTGGCGAGGATGTTTATATTGTATGTGTAATGAGTGGTAATTTTGTACAACGCGGAGATTTTGCCATATTTAATAAACATGCCAGAGCAAAAGCAGCAGTTTTGAGCGGTGCTGATTTAGTAATTGATTTACCAACACCGTATGTATTATCATCAGCTGCAGGATATGCAAAAGCAGGTATACATTTACTGGATAAGCTTGGAATGTGTGATTATCTATCTTTTGGTAGTGAAATAGGTGATATAAGCTTACTAAAAGAAATGGTTGAAGTGATTACATCAGAAAAAGCACAAGTACTTATAAAAGAGTGGTTAAGCACAGGTGTTTCTTACGCAGTTGCACAGCAAAAAGCAGCATATAATCTTATGGGCCGAGCCTCATGGATTTTAAAATCACCCAATAATGTACTTGGGGTTGAGTATCTGAAAGCACTCTCTGAGAGTAATTCTAAAATGCAACCAATTACAGTGTTACGAACCGGTGGTGACCACGATAGCGATACCGGTTATAGTGCTTCTGCAGTGCGAAGCATGATGTTAAATGGTAAAATCCCGTCCGATTTAATGCCTGAATCTGTAATAAATGTTTTAAAAGAAGAAATAAAACTTGGACGCGGTCCTGTTTCTATGGAAAAAGCTGAACATATTATGATGTCACGTTTAAGAAATATAGAGGATTTCTCAAACGTACCGGGAGCATCAGATGGGTTGGACAGACGCTTAGCTAAGTTTGTAGCTTTTGAACCAACCTTTAACTCGTTAATTCATGCAGTAAAAACAAGACGATATGTGATGTCAAGAATCAGAAGGACTTTATTTTGTGCAGCTTTAGGTATCACATTGGATGATGTGTCTAAACCTCCGCCATATTTAAGACAATTAGCTGTGAACAATAGAGGTATAAATGTTTTAGTTAAATCAAAAAAAGTAAGAGAACTGCCGATTATTGTAAAACCGGCAACTGCAAAAAAACTCTGTGAGTTTTCTCAAAGAGTGTTTGACATTGATGTAAAAGCGACAGATTTTTACAGTCTTTTGTATGATGAATCAGAGCGTTCAGGTGGTAAAGAGTGGAGACAAACACCACGTGCTATTCATTGGGATTACGATGTCGTTCGTTGACAATGTTTTCTTTTGCAAGTCTTATCCTTTTTAACCGTTTTGCACGAATAACATTATACCTAATCACAAGAGCTATATAAGCAAGAACTATTAATAATAAAATTAATAAAATATTACGGACAAGTGGTGTTGAGAGTAATGCAACTATTTGCAATCTTATAAACTCAACGCCATTTAGGTCTATACCTGTATTTGATACAAGTTCAATTCGTGCATACTCGGTGTTTTGGTAAGATACAATAACCTCACCGAGTACAATACCTGCATCAATTGGTGCAATCAGAGGGTTATAGTCTTCATCATAAAAGAGTTTAATATCCCTGATAAAGCTCTCGGATGGGATTGATTTTCTAAGCAATAAAACCAATGATTCATTTGGGCGTACATTTACAAAATCTGCACCTGCACCATGTTTAATCGGCACTCGTGCGATTAAGTCAGTTGTTCTTAATATCTCACGCCATCCGTATTGTGCATATCCCCACATAAACAGCCGATGTGTTTCTGTGAAGTTTCTCATATTTGTTGAATTATCGTCATTCATAATCGCACTTGAACCAAGAACAACAGAAACCAGTGTCAAGTCATCCTCAAGAGCAGATGCAACAAGCGAATAACCACCTTCAAAGGTTGCACTGCTGATACCTGATAAACATGCTCTGTAGAAATATCTGCTGTTTTGGTTAAGCATATCGTTTGAGCTTGTGATTGTACGAATTGGATTATCACCAACCTGCTCGGTATAATGCCTGAAGGTGCCGGATATTTCATTAAAAAGCATACTGCTTGTAGCTTCCTTATACAGTGTAAACATATCAAAAGCTGTTGTGTATTGACTTTCGTGATGACGACCATGTGTATTTACAAATCTTGTGTTCTCTAACCCTATTTCTGTAGCTTTTTCATTCATCATAGAAACATAAGTACCAATACTGCCGGCAATTCTAATTGCTATCATATTACAAGCCTCAGGAAAACGACCCGAATACGCTGAATACATTAAATCAATAAATGTCATAGTTTCGCCCGGTCTGATTTGCGGCGGGTTTTGGTCAGGATTGTAGTTTCCTAAGTTTTCCCAGGCGGTATCTGTCATAACAATTAGCTCATTATCGCTTACTTCGTTATTTTCTACGGCAAGTGCTGCGATATAAAGGGTCATAATCCGGGTTAGCCCATCAGAGTATTGCCGTGAGTGGCTATCCTTCTCAAACAAGATTAAACCTGTTTCCATATCGGCAAGAATAGCTGACCTTGCAACAATTTCACCAAAGGGATCAAATGCATTAGCAGTCGATAACGGAAATAATTGAAGAATCATTATTAATGATAAAACAACAGATAATTTCTTAAACATACCGGTATTATAACACAAAATGAAGAAAATTAAAATAAATTGCATATTAATAAATATATGATATAATTATCAAAACAGAATAACATTAAATATCGGAATATCGGAGGTTTTTTCTATGTCAAAGATAATTGAAATTGCAGCAACTGTTGAAAACGGAAAAGTAAAGCTTATTGAAGCACTTGTACAGGAGGCATTAGATGCCGGAGAAGATCCAAACCTAATCCTTGAAGAGGGGATGATAGCTGCAATGAGTGTAATTGGAGCAAAGTTTCAACGTAACGAGGTTTTTGTTCCTGAAATGCTAGTAGCAGCAAAAACAATGAAAAAAGGCGTTGAAGTTTTACGCCCGCATTTAACAAATGATAGTCTTGGAAAAATGGGTAAGTTTATTATTGGAACAGTTGCCGGCGATTTACATGATATAGGAAAAAATCTTGTCGCTCTTATGATTGAATCAGCAGGATTTGAAGTTATTGATCTTGGTGTAGATGTACCACCTTCAAAGTTTGTTGATGCACTAGCAGAAAACCCTGACTGTAAGTTAGTTGGAGCATCATCACTACTTACAACAACAATGGCAGCACTCAAAGACACAGTTGATGCAATACACGCAGCAGGATACAAAGGGAAAGTGAAGATATTAATAGGCGGTGCACCGGTAACTCAAGAGTTTGCTGATGAAATCGGTGCCGACGGATACACCCCGGATGCAGGTTCTGCCGCTACTAAAGCTGTTGAACTGGCATCGTAAGGGTTGTTTGTGAAGTGAGGTAATCTTATGGATATGCAACTAAGAAACTACACAGAGGAAGCCGTTTCTTTATACCTTGACAGATGGTTTAAAGAAGCAGATTGTTGCCATTGCGACCTTTGCCGAATGAATGTTACTGCACTTATGTTAAACAGTCTCAAACCTAAGTATGTAGTCACTGACAAAGGTGCATTATATGCTCAGCTTGATGATTTTGATCCTCAGCACAAAATTGACTTTATGACACTGATGACAAAATCTGTTGCCACAGTCAGTCAGAATCCAAGACACTAAGATTTATCTGCTTTTTCCTCTTTTGGTGTGTCATTTGGTTCTTTGACATATTTGTTTATGACGGCTTCAATATCGCCGGTTTTATTTCGTATTCTAAAATGATTATATATTAATAAACCGATAGCGGTTATACATGATATTGCTGCAAGCCATTGTGAAGCACGGAAATCTGTACCCGGTATAAACAAGCTGTCCATTCGTAAGCCTTCTATCATAAATCTCCCGAATCCATACCAAACTACGTAAAACAAAAAGTATTGACCGGGATATTTTGTATGGGATTTTTTCGAAAATATATGCATGAGCAAAAATCCAAGTCCGCACCAAAGTGATTCATATAAAAATGTCGGGTGAAAATAGTATGTTACCCCACGATTGTAAAATACGCCATTCATCATTTTATCAGTATTAAAAGTTAAACCCATTTTCCAAGGTAATTCTGTTTCAGCACCAAAAGCTTCACGATTTACAAAATTACCCCATCGACCTATAGCTTGACCAATAAGCAAAGCGAATCCACCGGCATCAAATAAATTGCCAAGTGGGATTTTTTTAACCCGGCTATATATGATAAAAACTAACATTGATGCAATTATTCCACCATATACAGCAAGACCACCGTCACGGAAAGCCAGTATATTTCCCCACTGACCGGGAGCGAAAAAACTATCAAAATTAAAGAGCATATAATATATTCTTGCTCCAACTATTCCGCAAGGTACTGTTATCAAGAGCAAATCTAATATATTGTCAGTTTTAAGTCCAAATAAATCCCCGCGTTTGATTAGATAAAATGATGCGGTTGCATATCCAAGTGTTATAAACAATCCATAGTAATAAATATTGAACCCGAATATTGTAAAAAATCTCGGAATATCAAGTGAAAAACCTTCTCCAAAAAGCGGAAATGTTATTGTCGGATCATTAAAAATCGTTATCAAGTTATCACCCCCTCGTTAGACAGTATAAGCAAAAGAGAAACCACAGTCAAATATTTTTGACATTTTGTATTAAATATAGTATTATATCGGTCAAAGCTTAGATTATAATCAGTTTTAAGCTATTTACTCTAATTGTGCAATCTTGCAAAGGAGATGCAAATAGGATGTCATCAGAGAAATCCAACTACGGTGAGTTTATACATGAAAACGCAATTTCACTCTTAGAACAAATAAAGAGTGATAAGCAACGCAACAATGGACCGGAGATTAAACGAGGTCTCAGAAACGCAGATGGGACAGGCGTTATAGCAGGTGTTTCCAGAGTTGGAAGCACACAAGGTTACTATATGCGTGATGGTGAAAAAGTTGCAATGGAGGGAAAACTTTATTACCGTGGCATTAATGTTGCAGATATTGTAAATGGATTCCTAAAAGATGACCGTCCGGGATTTGAAGAAACTACATACTTACTCATTTTTGGAAAACTACCTGACAAAACAGAACTTAAAACATTTATAGATATGCTTGAGGAGTTTCGTGAGCTACCAAAAAACTTTACTGAAGAAATTATTCTTCCTGTACCAAGCAAAAACATAATGAATAAAATGGCACGTAGTATATTGGCTCTCTATTCTTTTGACGAATATCCGGAAACAAATGACCGTGATATTGAACGTGAACTGCTTAGAGTATTTCATCTACTTGCATGTACACCTATAATTGCAGCCCATTCTTATGCTGTAAAGCGTCATTATTTCGATGGAGAAGGTCTTTATCTTCATAGACCGCAACCGGGATTATCTACAGCAGAGAACTTTTTGTATTCAGTTCGCCATGATAAAAGTTTTACTAAAGAGGAAGCAAAACTACTTGATTTATGTATGGTATTACACGCCGAACATGGCGGTGGTAATAACTCTACATTTGCATGCCGTGTACTCACATCATCGGGTACTGATATATATTCAGCAATCTCAACTGCAATCGGCGCTCTAAAAGGACCTCGTCATGGTGGAGCAAATGAAAATATTGTTGAGATGTTTGACTATATCAAAAAAGATGTAAAAGACTGGAATGACGAAGATGAAATAACGAATTATCTTTGTAAAATACTAAACGGTGAAGCAGGTAGTGGTGATAAACTTATATACGGCATGGGGCATGCTGTTTATACAATTTCCGATCCGAGAGCAGTTATATTAAAAGAACTTGCACGGAAATTAGCAAAAGAAAAAGGTCTTCAAGACGAGCTGCAACTAATGGAAACTGTAGAAAAATTGGCACCGGATGCATTTGAGAGAGTAAAGGGTAGAAAAGAAAAAATATGTGCAAACGTAGATATGTATTCTGGTTTTGTATATAAAATGCTTGGTATACCACAAGAATTAAACACACCGCTTTTTGCTGCATCAAGGATGTCAGGTTTGTGTGCTCATAGAATAGAGGAATATTGGGGTAGTAATAAAATAATACGCCCTGCGTACAAGGCGATAGCTTTGGATGAAGAGTATGTTCCGTTAGGGAGCAGGGAATAGGGAGTAGGGGACTCTTATGCCCTCTTTAGCAAAGAGGGTGCCCTCCGCAGAGGGCGGGTGATTTGTTAAAAATAAATTACAATTATTCATAATTCAAAAGGAGAAAGCAACATGTCAAACAGAATTTTCACATCAGAATCAGTAACAGAAGGACACCCCGACAAGGTTTGCGACCAAGTATCAGATGCAGTGCTTGATGCACTATTAGCCGGTGACAAGTATTCACGTGTCGCATGTGAAACAATTTGCACAACAGGTCTTGTGCTTGTTATGGGTGAGATTACAACAAGTGGTTATATTGATATACCACACATTGTACGTAACACTATTAAAGAAATCGGTTATACAAAACCGGAGCTTGGATTTGATTATCAAGGTTCATCGGTTCTGACAACTATTGACGAGCAAAGCCCGGATATAGCAATGGGTGTAAATCATGCACAAGATGACAAGGATGAAGAAGGTGCCGGTGACCAGGGAATGATGTTTGGTTTTGCATGTGATGAAACACCGGAGTTAATGCCTGCTCCTTTATCTATGGCACACGCACTAACAAAAAGACTTGCAACTGTCAGAAAAAACGGTGAGCTTACATTTGTAAGACCGGATGGAAAAAGCCAGGTTACAGTTGAATATGATGAAAATAAAAAAGTTGTCAGTGTACCGGCAGTTGTTGTTTCAACACAGCACGATCCTGATATAGAAATTGAAGATTTACGCGAAGCAATCACAGAATGTGTAATAAAGCCGATAATTCCTGCAAGCTTAATCACAAAGGACACAAAAATATATGTAAATCCAACAGGGCGTTTTGTTATAGGCGGACCGGTTGGTGACTCAGGGCTTACAGGACGTAAGATTATTGTTGACACCTATGGTGGATATGCAAGTCATGGTGGAGGTGCATTCTCAGGTAAGGATCCATCAAAGGTTGACCGCAGTGCTGCATATATGGCACGTTATGTTGCTAAAAACATTGTAGCCGCAGGTCTTGCAAGAGCTTGTCAAATAGAGCTTGCTTATGCAATCGGTGTTGCTCAGCCTGTTTCTATTCTTATTGATACAAGAGGGACAGGTGTAAAAACTGACGAGCAAATCGCTGATATAGTAAAAGCAAACTTCGATTTCCGTCCGTCAAAAATTATTGAAAAGCTCGATCTCTTAAAACCAATATATAAAGAAACAGCTTCTTATGGTCATTTTGGCAGAGATGGTTTTTCTTGGGAAAAACTAGACATGGTTGATACTCTTAAGAATTATATGTAGATGGAAAATATTATTGAGGGTAAAAACGCAGTTATTGAAGCGTTGCGCGCCGAAGTAAATATTGATAAGATATTTTTAGCAGTTGGTGAAATTGATACTACACTTAAACATATAGCATCAAAGGCACGTGCAGTTGGTATAACAGTTGTTGAAGCTGACAAACGCAAGCTGGATTCTCTCAGTGTCACAAACTCACATCAAGGTGTTATTGCAGTAGTTGCACAAACCGAATACGCATCAATAGAGGATATCTTAGAAAATGCTAAGCAAAAAGGTGAATCTCCACTTATAGTAATATGTGATGAGATTTCCGACCCTCATAATCTTGGAGCTATTATTAGAGCATCTGAAGCTGCCGGAGCTCACGGTGTAATTATACCAAAGCGAAGAAGTGCAGGATTAACCGCAACAGTTGCAAAAGCATCAAGTGGAGCGATATTTCACACAAAAATAGCTCGTGTCACAAACATAACAGCAGCAATTAAAGATTTAAAGGATGCCGGAGTTTGGATTTATGGAGCAAGTCCGGAAGGCGAGCAGACACTATGGGAAACCGATCTTACAGGGTCAACAGCATTAGTAATTGGTTCTGAGGGTGAAGGTTTAGGCAGATTAGTTAGTGAGAATTGTGATTTTAAGATTAATATCCCAATGGAAGGTAAGCTAAAATCACTCAACGCATCAGTTTCAGCAGCACTACTCCTATATGAAGCAGTAAGGCAAAGAAGGTGAAGTTGTGTCAGAAAATAATAATGATTTCTCTTATGATTTAGAAACAAGCAGTGTATCAGCTAAAGATTCAGATTCATTCTCTCTTGAATCAATTTTGGCTGAAATAAAGGGTTCAGCGTTTATTAATGATGAAAAAAGAACACCACCTGAGATTCTTGAAGCTGAAGCTGAAAGAATTTTAAGAGAAGCTGCGGAAATTTCCGGGCCAAAACAACCGCAAATAGATATAAATGTAGAACAACCTACACTATCTCAAAACTTGCCTTTAGAGCAACCGTTAACAGACCATATTTCACTTGAACAATATAACGAAATGGCATCTAAGTTTGTACCATCAGAAGTTTCACCTTATGCAGACCAGGATGATGAAACTGATATTTTCATCTTAGATTCTGAACCAAAATATGTCGAGCCTGAGTTTTCTGAATTTGATGATATACCAATCACCGTAACACCAATAGATGACGGTGCAATACCAACCAGAGCACAAAATGTTACTCCTTTTGCAACAATTATTGAGGAAGCGGCGTCAAATCAAACGGTAACAGACTCCGTAAAAGAAACAAATCTACCGTTTGATTTTATGTCACAGGATACATTAGTTCATACCTCACCACTGGACACAAAAAAGAAAGACAGTTCTGTAATTATTGATCATAGTGTTGTGGACGAACAAGATGAGTTTGAGCAAGATTTTACAGAGGAAGTTTATGAAGAACCAAGACTAAGAGATGCCGCTGTTAAGTTTGCAAAAATATGTAACTCAATATCATTACGTTTAATGCCTGCAACAGCTATAGCATTTTTGATGCTTCTTATAACATTTGTTTTTGAAGCAGGAATGATTGTACCATTTGGAATAGGCACAAGCTTAGAACACGCAGCAGGTACACTTATGGTTTTACAGCTTATTGTTATGATGCTGTGTGTAGATGTGTTAATAAGAGGTGTCGATTTCTTAATGCGCGGGTCACCAAATGCTGAGACCTTAATACTCTTTTCCTGCGTATTATCATTAGCCTCTGCAACATTTACCATAGTCAGCGGCACAGCACTTATGCTGCCGTTTTGTGCAGTTTCTGCTATAACATTGGTGTGCGCAACTTATGGTGAAAGATTCCAACTTCGTGCAATGACGGACACACTTAGAACAGCAGCCGGCTCAGCAGAGCCTTATGGTGTGCAAGCAGAGTACAATACTGATATTAGCAAATCCGTACTAAAAAAGGCGTATAACAGAACTGAGGGTTTCTATAATAATCTTATGCATCCCGACATCTCCGAGCATCTATACCGTTATGCCGCACCGGCATTATTAGTTGCAGTTTTATTACTTACAATACTTATTGTAATTGTAAGCGGAGCAGTTGAAAACTCGCTCCATATAATGGCAGCGTTGCTTGCAGCGGCAGCTCCGTTTTCTGCATTACTATCGTTTTCTGTGCCTTATGCTATTGTTGCAAAGGCTTCAAAAAGATCAGGTGTTTCAATCGCAGGCTGGGGTGGAGCAGATGATATCAGCTACACAGACGGCGTATGTGTAACAGACGATGATTTATTTCCGGCAGGCACTCTAAGACTCAGTGGTGTAAAGGTTTATGACGGTGTAGCATCAGATAAAGCAATACGTTATACTGCAAGCTTAATAATTTCATCAGGCTCAGGGCTTGCGACATTATTTACAGAGGTATTAAAAAATCAAGGAATGAGTCCGCTTAGGATAGAAAAATTTGAATGTCATGAGAGTGGTGTTGGTGCTGTTATACGTGGAGAATCAATATCAACCGGTTCAGCGGCGTTTATGAATTTAATCGGTGTAATGGTACCTGATGATGTTAATATGAAAAATGCAATTTATACAGCAGTAAATAATGAACTTACCGCAATGTTTACTGTAGAATATAAACCGCTTCCATCAGTACAAAATGCTCTGATTACAATGCTGAAATGGCGTATAGATTTATATTTTGCAATGAGAGATTTTAACATAACCCCTGCAATGGTCGGACAAAAGTTCAAAGTGCCGTTTGAAAGTTTTGTTTTTATCCCTGTAAAGGATTCGTATTCTATATCAAATCCTTATTCGGGTAAGCAGGGGCGTATGGCATCAATTCTTATCAGAGAGGGTTTTGGACCGTTTGCTGATGCTGTGACAGGTGGTAGATTATTAAGAGCAGCTTCCTGGCTTGCAACAATATTATCAGTTGTTTCTGCTGCATTAGGTGTATTTTTGATGTTCCTTATGTGTTGGAGCGGTTCTTACATATCGGCAACTCCGGGAAATCTTATGGTATTTATGTTCTGTATGCTTGCAACAGTATTGATAGTATGCGGATATGTAAGATTTCGGAAGTAATATAATGAATAATTAACTTTTCTTTACTTTTACTTTTTAATGATATATAATTCTTTGGCGTTATAATAGTTTTTATAGAATAATGAATTGAGGGATAAATAATGTCATATACCACAGAAAAAATCCGTAACATAGCTCTACTTGGGCATGGTAGCAGCGGTAAAACAAGCCTTGCAGAGAGTATGTTATTTTTAACAGGTACAACAGACAGACTTGGAAATGTATCAGATGGAAATACTGTTAATGATTCAGATTCGGAAGAAATCAAACGTCAGATTTCTATATATTTATCTGCTACCTTCATAGACCATAAGGGTTGCAGAATAAACATCCTAGACACACCCGGTTTCTTTGATTTTGCAGGTGAAGTTCTTGAAGCTCTCAGAGTTGCCGATTGCGGTATAATAGCATGCTCTGCAAAAGACGGCATAAGTGTTGGTTTTGAAAAAGCTTGGTCACAATTAAGTCTAAGTAAGCTGCCAAGAGCGATTTATGTATCAAAAATCGACGAAGAAAACGGTGATTTTGATGCTGTTCTTAAATCTCTCCGTGACCGTTATGGTTCATCTGTTTGTCCTCTCACAATTCCGATAAAGGATGCGGCTGGTAAAGTTGTTGGAGTTTATGATCTTGTTTACCGTAAAGGATATGCTATAGAAGCCGGAAAACAAAAGGAAATTCCGGTACCGGATAGCATGAAGGACGAAATTGAAGCAATATACGAAACCTTTAATGAGAGTATAGCAGAAACCTGTGATGAACTCATGGAAAAGTTTGGTGAAGAGTATACAACAGAGGAAATAATCAAAGGTGTACAAATCGGTTTAAAGGATTTAACATTGTTCCCTGTATTCTGCGGCTGTGCAACATCAGGTCTTGGTACAATACCACTACTCGATGCAATAACAGATTTTTTCCCGTCTCCACTAAGCCGAAAAGAGTTTACAGAGGACGGTGCAGATTTAGTTGTTGATCCAAATGGTACAACCTGTGCTATAGTGTTTAAAACTCTCTCCGACCAATATGGCAGATTTAGCATTTTCAAGGTTCTTTCGGGTAAAATGACATCTGATTTACAGCTTGTTAATATGCGAACCGGAAATAATGAGAAAATTGGTCATATCTTTAAAATGCAAGGTAAGAAAAATGTTGAAGCAAAAGAGATTATTTGCGGAGATATTGGTGCAGCATCAAAGCTTTCTGATACAAAAACAAACGATACCTTATCCGATGCAAAAAACAGAGTTGAAGCTAAAAAAATCGAGTTTACACCACCGTGTTACGCAAGAGCAATAGCTCCAAAAACCAAAGGACAAGAAGACAAAATCGCCACAGGTCTTACCAGATTAGGTGAGGAAGATGTTACATTTACATTTGTAAACAATGCCGAAACAAGACAGCTTGTACTCTCCGGTGCAGGTGATATTCAACTTGATGTTTTATGCTCAAAGCTAAAGGACAAGTTTGGTGTTGAAGTTGAGCTTTCAGCAGCCCGTGTACCATACCGTGAAAAAATACGTAAAAAAGTACAAGTTCGTGGCCGTCATAAAAAGCAATCAGGTGGTGCAGGACAATTTGGTGATGTTGTCATCGACTTTGAACCCGGTGAAACTGAGGATTTAACATTTGAAGAAACAGTATTTGGCGGAAGTGTACCAAGAAACTTCTTCCCGGCTGTTGAAAAAGGTCTGCGTGAGAGTATTCAACGTGGTGTACTCGCAGGATATCCGTTAGTTTATCTAAAAGCAACTCTTGTTGACGGCTCATACCACTCAGTTGACTCATCAGAGCTTGCGTTTAAGATTGCAGCACAAATCGCGTACAAAGAGGGAATACCGCAAGCGAACCCTGTGATTTTAGAACCGATTGGTATTCTAAGTGTCACTATTCCGGACACATATATGGGTGACATTATGAGTGATTTATCAAAAAGACGTGGTAGTCCACTAGGCATGAACCTTAACTCGGAAGGTATGCAGGTCGTTGAAGCAGAAGTACCGATGGGAGAAATGTCAAGCTACGCAATTGACTTACGCTCAATGACACAAGGCAGAGGTTCATTTACAATCAGATTTGAACGCTATCAAGAAGCTCCGGCACCGGTACAAGAGAAAATCATTGAGGAGTCAAAGTATCTGACAGAGTCTGAATAAGGAACACTCCAATGTTTGATTGGATAAGAGAGTTATTTAATAATACAAGTGAAACAACGGCAGGATTTGATGGTGAAATCCTGTCGTATGTCACTATGGTAATACGTTTTATACTGCCTGTTCTTGCGATAATTATTGTTGTCCGTTGCGTTAGATCACTTCTTACTGAAAAAGGTGAGGGTGAAATTTGGGGACAACTACACCTTCTAAACGGTAATATAATTGATCTTAATTATTGGGAAAATACTTTAGGCAGGTCAGGTGCTTCTGATGCATTTTTTGAGTACCCGACTATATCAAAAAACCATGCGGCATTAAATCGTGATGATAAAGGTGATTGGCATATTTATGACGTTGCTTCAAAGGCCGGAGTTTTAGTAAATGGTACAAAAGTTGTAGGAAAAGACGGTTTTTTAGTAAAAAGCGGTGATAAAATTGATTTAGGTGGTTTGATAATGACCTTTGTTGCTGCGGATGGAACTGATGAATATGAGCAAGCAATTAGCCGCACTCCACCGGGACAGATATTTAAGCAAGCTCTAACACTTGTATATATCACAGTATTTCAAGTATTGCTTTGTGTTCAACTTTCTATAGCAGCACGAGAAACATTTTCGATGACATTGGTATTTTGTTTTTTAATACTACTGATAATGATGTGGATTTGCTATTTTGTAACCAGAGCTATGCACAGAGTCGCGTTTGAAGTTGAATCTATAGGATTTTTTCTGACAACTATTGGGCTTTCAATAGTTGCATCAGCTTCACCAAATGAAATGACCAGACAGATGATGTTTATTGTTTTTGGTCTTATTTTATTTTATGGAATCGGCTGGGTTCTGCGTGATTTAAACAGAGCAAAAATGATTCGTCGTCCTGTTGTGCTGATCGGTCCTTTGTTACTGGCGATAACTTTAATTTTCGGGCAAGAAGCTTTAGGTGCAATACGTTGGATTAGTATTGCAGGAATGCAGTTTCAACCGGGTGAGTTTGTGAAAATTGCAATTATTTTTGCTGGTGCAGTTACATTAGAGCGAATGTTTATACGAAGAAACCTTATTGGATTTGTTGCGATAATGGCAATTTGTATGGGTCTTTTAGCAGGTATGACAGATTTTGGAACAGCCATGATTTTCTTCGTGACATTCTTAGTTATTGCATTTTTACGAAGTGGTGATGTTGCGACAGTTATATTAAGTGTAGCAGGTGCAGGATTTGCAGGGCTTGTTGCTTTAGCTTCACGACCACATATAGCTCAACGTTTTGCTACATGGGGAAATGCCTGGCAGACTGCATATAACGGTGGACGTCAGCAAGCAAGCGCTATGTCTGCTGCAGCAAGCGGTGGTTTGTTTGGAGTAGGTGCTGGTGAGGGTTGGCTAAAAGGTGGAAGGGGATTTCCACGAGTGTTTGCAGCAGATTCCGACATTGTTTTTGCTATGTTAAGTGAAGAATTGGGCTTAATCATTGCACTAACTGCAATTGCAGCAATTTTGCTTCTTGCTGTTTATTCTGTACAAGCGGCAAAATTTGCTCGAAGTACATTTTATGTAATAGCTGCTTGTGCTGCTGCAACAGTTTTGGTGTTTCAAATGATGCTTAATGTTTTAGGTTCTATGGATATTTTGCCGTTTACAGGTGTAACATTTCCGGTTATTTCAAAAGGTGGCACAAGCCTTATCTCATGCTGGGGAATGTTAGCGTTTTTTAAGGCTATTGATACACGAGCAGCAGCAAGCTTTGCAGTAAAAATACCTAAACGCCCGGAGTTTTCGGGTGGTGGTGCAATAATCTACAGACGTTATGACGATGACAACACTCGAGTTGACCCTGTAATAGAAAACGAGGGAAATCATGTATAGAATTAATAAAAGAGCATTATCTGTACTCGTGCTGGTTTTAATAGCAATACTTGGTATGCTCTTTTATATTGGTCGATTTTTGATTTTTGGTGGTGAATGGGCAACATCAAGACTAAACCCCACAGTACAAAGCAGGGGAATGATTACCGATCGAAATGGTGTAGAGCTTGCCGGTGTTACAGACGGTAAGCGAACATTTGCAGAGGATGCAAATGTTCGCCGTGCAACACTTCATGCTGTAGGCGACAGAGAGGGTAATATTGGCATAGGTGCACTCAGAGTCTACGCACCAAATATGGCAGGGTACAATTTTATAGCAGGTTTATATTCTAGAACCGGTGCCGGCAACACAGTAGCACTGAGTATTGATTCCAACCTTAATGTTGAAGCTATGCGTGCTCTAGATGGTCGTAAAGGCACTGTGATTGTCAGCAATTACCTAACAGGTGAAGTGCTTTGTATGTTTTCAAGTCCTACATTTGACCCAATTTATCCACCGCATATAGATACCCTTGATGATGAAGAAGGTGTGTACTTAAATCGAGCAATTCAAGCAGCATATATACCCGGCTCTATCTTTAAATTGGTAACTGCCGCCGCTGCGATTGAAACCTTTGATGATGTATACAGACGAACCTTTGTTTGTACAGGTGCGATACATCTCGGTGAAGATACTGTCACTTGTCCAAGTGTTCATGGAGATATTGATATTGTGCGTGGTATGCGAGTTTCGTGCAATATTGTCTTTTGTGAACTTGCTCTGGATTTAGGTGCAGACATTCTCTCCGATTACACAGCTCGATATGATTTATCAGGCAGAACAAAAGTTGGTGGTATTCAGACAATGAGTGGTAATTTTGATAAAGCTGAACCAAATACAGCAGACCTGGCATGGTCGGGAATAGGGCAGTACAATAATATGGTAAATCCTGCTACAATGCTTCGTTTTGTGAGTGCTATTGCAAATGATGGTAATGCAGTTGAGCTTCAATTACGAAAGAAGTCAACATTGTTTTCGTTCTTGGGTAGTAGAAGCTCACGTTTAATGAGTGCTGAGTTGGCTCGTGACCTTGGAGATATGATAGAAATCCAAAATCGAGATAATTTTCCAGGCTTATTGATTCACGCAAAGACCGGTACTGCTCAAGTAGGTGGTGATAGGCTTCCACATGCATGGTATGTCGGTTATATAACAAACCCCGGTTATCCTCTTGCTTTTGTTGTGATTGTAGAGAACTCCGGTACCGGCTCAAGCATTGCTGCTCCAATCGCTAACAGAGTTCTACAAGCTGCTATTAAAAATTAATTCTTTACTTCGTGCCGAAGATTCTGTCACCGGCGTCACCAAGACCGGGGACGATATACCCGTGGTCGTTTAGGTGTCCGTCGATAGCACAGGTGATAATATCAACATCGGGGTGAGCTTTTTCCATTTTCCCAATGCCGGGTGGTGCTGATAAAATGGTTAGAAGCTTAATTGAACGTGCTCCTGCTTCCTTTAAGAAACGTGCAGCTTCAACTGCTGTGTTTCCTGTAGCGAGCATTGGGTCAAGTATGAAGCAATCTCTTTCTGCAATATCGGGAGGCATTTTACAATAATATTCTACAGCTTCAAGAGTTTCAGGGTCACGATACAGACCAATGTGAGCTACCTTAGCTGATGGGATAAGTGTAAGTATCCCATCAACCATTCCGAGACCTGCACGTAATATAGGTACGAGTGCAAGTTTTTTTCCTGCGAGTGCTTTTACATTTGCTTCTGCTACAGGTGTCATAACCTTAACATCTTTAAGCGGAAGCTCACGCATTGCTTCATAACACATTAGTGTTGCCATTTCACCAACAACCTCACGAAATACTTTAACACCGGTTTCTATGTCGCGAAGGATTGTAAGCTTGTGTTGAATGAGCGGGTGTGTTAATAAAGTAACTGGCATTTATGCATCCTCCGATTTGTTTGCATTTTCGGCTGCTTTTTGTGCATCATCAATGTTTTTTCTGTAATCATCTGCACCGGGCAGGATTTTGTTTAAGATAATACCTACTATTGCAGCGAGAGCCATTCCAAACAAACTGATTTCCACATCACCAATAATAATTGGTATTAAAGCATCACCAATACCAAGAACCAAAATTGCGGCTGCAATTATGAGATTACGGGATTTGTGGAAGTTAACCTTATTGTCTACAAGAAGTCTTGCTCCGACTGATGCGATCATTCCAAAGAGAACGATAGAAATACCACCGATGATTGCTGTTGGTATTGTACTAATAACTGCTGCAAGCTTGGGTATAAAACCTAAAGCTATTGCAAATACGGCAGCAATTCGCATGATATTTGGATCAAACTGACGTGTGAGAGCAAGAACACCGGTGTTTTCTGAATATGTGGTATTTGCAGGGCCACCAAACATTGCAGAGAAGCATGATGCTAGACCATCTCCAAGGAGGGTTCTGTGCAAACCGGGTTTTTTGATAAAATCCTTATTGCAAATACTGTTGATTGCCATAATGTCGCCAATATGCTCAACCATTGTACATATTGCAACCGGTGCAACAATCATAATTGCACGAATATCAAATTTTGCGACTGTAAACTTAGGTATACCAAACCATGCAGCATCTGCAACCGGAGCAAAATCGACAAGATCAGGTATTAAACCTGTGACTGTTAAGATAACTGCGATAATGTAGCTTACGATAATACTAATAAGAACCGGCAGTACCTTTAAGAAACCTTTCATAAAGACACTGACAATAACAACTATCAAAAAGCTCATTAGCGCAAGTAACCAACTTGTGGCTGTTATGTTGCCTGTGCCACCTGTACTTGCCATATCAATTGCCACAGGTGCAAGGACAAGTCCGATTACCATTATAATAGTACCGGTTACGATAGGTGGGAACCAACTTAGAATTCTATGCGGGCCGACGAAAAAGACTAATATTGCCATTACCACATAAAGACATCCGGCAATAACAATTCCACCAAGTGCATTCTCAAAGCCATACGCAGTTGCTGCAAGAATAACAGGTGCTATAAATGCAAATGATGAACCGAGAAATAGCGGTACTCCGCCTTTTGTTAAAACGTGGAATAACAATGTACACACACCTGCCATAAATAGTGCGACAGAGATATTCATTCCTATACTGCTTAGGATAATCGGTACTAGAATTGTTGCACCAAACATGGTGAAGGTGTGCTGTAAACCGAGTACTGCTAGTTTTCCGGGTCCTACACTTGGGTCTTTTAAATCGTTTTTTTCCCAAAAGAAATTACCTGACTTGTTTGCCATATATTCCCCCTCCTAAAATAAGTAATCATCAGCTCACATACTACAATGTATCGTGGCTGATGTCAACAGTAATATACAAAATATTGTGTAAAAAGTTAAAAATGTGTATAACAGTTGTTTATTGAGAGAATAATCGCATAGAAAATGATTAATATGACTATTTTATAAGTTTCCTTAGTAGATTAACATTTAAAATCGTGATTTTAGATAATTGTGCAAAACCTCAAATATCCTGTCAATTTCAAGCGGTTTACTGATATGATCATCCATACCGGCATTAATGCAGTTTTCGATATCGTCCTTAAAGACATTAGCAGTCATCGCAATAATAGGCAATTTGCCGCGATCGCGGTCGGGCAGGGCACGTATACGTCGGGTTGCTTCCAGTCCGTCCATTACAGGCATCTGTACATCCATGAAAACAATATCGTATTTATCGGGTGCTGCAGCAACCATACTCAACGCTTTTTCACCATTTTCAGCAGTATCTATAATCAAGCCGGTTTCGTCTAATAACGACAATAGAATCTCTCTATTTATTTCTACGTCTTCAACAATTAACATTCTTAATCCGGCAAACGAACCGCTTTTGCGACCAATAACCTTAGCTTGTCCTGTAGTTTCATCTGATTGCTCGTCAGCATAATTATCATCACAACGCCGGGTTTTAAATGTAAAGATGAAGCTTGCACCTTTACCAAGCTCTGATTCTATCCAAATTCTTCCACCCATCAACTCAATAATACGCTTTGAAATAACCAGACCTAAACCTGTACCGCCATACTCACGGCTTGTTTCACTCTTAGCTTGCTCAAACATGTTAAATATCTTTTTCTGATGCTCGGGATCTATACCTATGCCGTTATCAGTTATTTCGATTTGCAACTCACATTCGCCATAAGCTTCTCCAAGCAAAGAAGCAGAGAATTTGACCTCGCCACCCTCCGGTGTAAACTTCACGGCATTGGATAATAGATTTGTTATTACTTGTGCTAAATGCTGGTCATCTCCTGTGATATAGTCCGGTACATCATCATTAATATTAAATGATAATGATATTTGTTTTTCTTCTGCACGAAAGCTTACTACAGTTATAACCTTTTGTAACATTCTCTCAAAGCTGAAATCTACTGATGAAAGCTCCAACTTATCAGCTTCTATTTTTGCCATGTCGAGTATATTGTTAATAACACCAAGCAGGTGAGAGGAAGCCTCTTCAATTTTACTAAAAGCACGATTCTTTTTATTTATGCTGTCAGATCTTTTACCAATAGCAGTCATACCAACTATGGCGTTTAATGGAGTGCGCATTTCATGGCTCATTGATGAAAGGAATTGCCCCTTTGATAAGCTGGCACTGATGCTTTGATTGGCTTTTTTATTATAAGAACGAATACCGAAAAATCCTGATAGAATTGAAACAATCAATGAGATTATCAGTGCATATCTTACGGTTCTTAGATTATGATGCATTGTAACAAGCACTTCGTCACTTAAATCAACACCGGCTGCACAATAAATTGTGCCATCATCGTTAAAAACCGGTACAACAGCAGAGATAAGATCGTCCCAAGATTCGGTATAGATTCCAAGATCCGCAACCCAGCTTTCACCTGCCATTATTCGAGGAACAGCATCTGCGGTAAAGGGGTCGTCTTCAAGTGCAAATATTAGTTCAGGCGTTACCATATATTCTTCGTCTTCATCATTATCTATAATATATTGTATAAGCCCGTCACCAATGTATCGCCAATAATATACATAAAGCACGTGACTTTCTTCAGCAAACCGCTGGAGTCTTCCTCGTATTTCTTCCCATTCGGGTCTTTCCATATCCTCCGCTGTGTGGAATAAATCTAACTCATCAACAGAAACATAAACAGAAGCACGCTGAGCTGCAACAAGCAGGTGGTTTTGGATACTGTTTATCGTTTTATTTTCCATATCATTAATATAAATAGTAAAAATCATAGCAACAATAAACATTGCGATTGAAGACAGGAAAAAAATAACATAAATAAACGAGAGTTTACTTTTTGCATTGTTTATATTCTTACTCATAATCAACATCCCTATACGTTTCGCTTGTTGCACATAGCGATATAACATTAGTCTTCATTGTAAAAAATGAAACTTTTTACAATACTAGCATGTATTTAAGTCAAAATCAACACATATTTTGCATTTTTATGTAAAATATTTGGGAAAATTGTTATAAAAAAAATAATGGAGCAGGTGATGGGAATCGAACCCACGTATCTAGCTTGGAAGGCTAGTGTTCTACCATTGAACTACACCTGCACGATAATAGAAATTATTGGCAAATTGAATAATACAACATTAGTTAACTGATTGCAAGCATATATTTAGCGATTTCACCATACTTACATAGTCAATTATCTAAAAACACTTTACAAATAAGTATTAAAGTGATATTCTTATGTGTGTTAAAATATCACAAATGCGGTACTAATAAAGAGGTGCAATTATGAAGAAAATTATATTCGTAGTAGATGACAGCGATACTAATCTAATGATGGCAAAACGAGCATTGCAAGAGGATTATCGGGTCATGACATTTCCATCAGCAGAAAAAATGTTTTCCTTGCTTCCAAACATTAGGCCGGATTTGATACTACTGGACATTGTTATGCCTGAAATTGATGGATTTGCTGCGTTAAAAACTTTAAAAAGCACTGAAGAGTACGCTGAAATACCGGTAATTTTCCTTACCGGACTATCAGACATTGAAACAGAAGTAAACGGCTTCCAGATGGGAGTTGTAGACTTTATAACAAAACCATTCTCAGAGCCTGTTATGTTAAACCGTATTAAAACGCATCTGGATATCGACGAGATTATCCGTGAACGTACTGCACAGCTTCAACAAAAAACTGAAAACTTAGAAAAACTAAAAAATGCTGTTATATTCGGATTTGCAGATTTAGTTGAAAACAGAGATGAAAGTACAGGCGGACATATTGAGCGTACCTCCACATATCTAAAAGTATTAATGGATACAATGGAAGAAAACAATGTATATGTTGATGAACTTGCTTTTATTAACAATGATTTAGTTATCTCATCAGCAAGGCTGCACGACGTTGGTAAAATTGCTATTTCTGACGTAATTCTTAATAAACCGGGTAAGCTAACTGATGATGAGTTTGCTATTATGAAAAACCATACCACTGCGGGTGAAGAAGCAATAAACCAAATAGCGGCACGTACAGACGATGTGGAGTTTCTTAATAGTGCAAAACTATTTGCAGGTTCACACCATGAGCGTTGGGATGGAAAAGGATATCCACGAGGGCTAGCAGGAACAGACATTCCTTTGCATGGCAGGATTATGGCTATAGTTGATGTTTATGATGCACTTGTGTCCGAACGCCCGTACAAAAAAGCGTTCTCCGAAGAAGTTGCTGTCAGTATAATTATGGAAAACGCCGGCACACAATTTGACCCGAATATAGCAGAAGTATTTTATAAAGCAAGAGAGAAATTTGCTGAAATCAAAAACCAAATAGCTTAGTTTAGTATAAATAGTAAATATATTTAGACTTTTCAACCACTTATAAAAGAAGGTGTAGGGGTGACTAATTTTTTTTCACGTCAAGGGTTATTTAGAAAATCACTAATCTCAAAATTACTACTTGTATTAATCTCATTTGTAGTAATGGTTGTAGCTAGTAGTTTTTTTGTATATAGCATTTTGACAGAAAAAAATCTTGATAACACTAACAACACCATGAATGACACTGCAACCATAGTTACTAATCTGCTCAACGAACCAAAAACCGTTTTGAGCTTTATTTCCAATGAAATAGAATATATGTATAACCAGGGAGCAAGTCTCGAAGAAATGACAGGATTTATGTCATTAGCATCCTCACTTGAGTTTAGACAAAGTATTAATGTATTAAACTTCCATAGTGTATATGGTTATTTTGTTAAGGAAGGTGTATTTCACGATGGTGCAGGGTGGGAACCCGGACCCGGATACAGACCAACAAGACGCCCGTGGTTTGAAGCGGCTATGGAAGCAAATGGTGAAGTTGTAATCACAACTCCATATATTGCGACTGATACAAGATTATTGGAGATTGCTTATGCACGTTTAATTTTTGATACTAATGGTGAGCCTTCAGCAATAATATGCATTAACTTTCAAATAAGATACTTAAGAGACTTAGTTGTAAACAGAAGCATTACTCAAAATGGTTATGGTTTTTTAGTTGATGAAAACTTTACTATATTAATACATCCTGATGATTCAATACGTGGTGAAAATATAATTGACAGTGATGATATAAATGAGTTCCAAGAAGAATTATTCTATGGAGTTATAAAAGAAGACTCAGATGAAACCTATCAGATTGTAGACAATCATCTTGGTGTCAGATCATTTTTATTTAGCAGACAGCTTGAAAACGGCTGGCACTTAATCATAGTAATCCCTGAGCATGAATACTTTAGAGAACTGTATGAGATGGTAATAATCATCAGTATTATAGGTGCAACTCTGGCAGTTATACTAATGATTGTTTTGATACGTATTGAATTTGCAAAGATAAAAGCAGACACCGCCAATCAGGAGCAAAATCTTTATCTTAAAACAATGCAGATTCAAAGAGAAGAAGATGAACGTATACAGCAGATATTTGATGCCAGTCCGTATGTTATTACAATGTGGGATGAGGATATTAGATGTTTATCAGTAAGTGAAGAATGTATCTCGATGTTCCAATTATCAGATAAACAAGAGTTCCTTGATAGATTTAGTGATTTATCACCACAAAAACAACCTGATGGAGAGTTTTCGTATACAAAAACCAAGAAAATAATTCAAGCTGCTTTTGATGATGGATATGTTCGGGAGCAATGGATGCACTGCTTGCTTAATGGTGAGCCAATCCCGTGTGAAATCACATTGGTACGTGTAAAATACCATGATAAATATATTGTTGCAGGGTACACACGCGATTTGCGTGAGCAAAAACAGATGCAGGAAGAAATTGAAACCATGTTTAATAATGCACCTGTTGGACTTACAATATTTGATGAAAACTTTAAGTATATAGATTGTAATGATAAGGTTCTCGAAATGTTTGGAGTTACAAGAGAGTTTTATGAGACATTTTTCGGCTCTGAAGCACATGCACCGGAGTTTCAACCGGATGGCGAAAGAACTCAAGAAAAATGTTTAAAAATCATTGGACGTGTTATGCAAGGTGAGAAAATTACAACTGACTGGCTCCATTTATTACCCGATGGAAGCCCAATGCCTGTCGAAGTTACAATGGTACGAATGAAAACTAAAAAAGGATTTGTAGGGCTTGGTTATATATATGACTTGCGTGAACAAATCCGAATGAAAAACGAAATTGAAGAAGCGTTAGATCAAGCAACTCAAGCAAACAAAGCAAAAAGTGCATTTTTAAGTACGATGAGCCATGAGATTCGCACACCAATGAATGCAATTTTGGGTATTACAGAGATTTATTTACAGGACGAAAATGTCACTGATGATGTACGAACCGGACTGGAACGAATATTCTCATCAGGAACAATGCTGCTTAATATTATAAACGACATTCTTGATTTATCAAAAATTGAAGCAGGAAAGTTTGAGCTTCTTATAACTAAATATGAAACAGTTAGTATGATAAGTGATACTGTTCAGCTTAATATGATGCGTATTGGCAGTAAAAAAATCAATTTTGAACTTTTTGTTGATGAATACCTGCCAACAACACTTATTGGTGATGAGCTTCGTGTAAAGCAGATTTTAAACAATGTATTATCAAATGGTTTTAAGTACACAGAAGAAGGTGGTGTCACACTAGCGATTACCAGAGAAAAATCTGATAATTATAATGAGATAGTTCTTGTTGTTATTGTAACTGATACCGGACAGGGAATGAGTAAGGAACAGGTTGCACAGTTATTTGATGAATACTCCCGTTTTAATACCGAAGCTAACCGTACAACAGAAGGAACAGGGCTTGGTCTTAATATTACAAGAAACTTAGTCCAGATGATGGGTGGTACAATCGGTGTTACAAGTGAAAAAGGTGAAGGTTCTGTATTTACAATTCGTATACCGCAAGGAAAAGCAAGTAATGAATTAATTGGTAAAGAAATGGCAGATAATCTACATAACTTCCGGACATCCAGCAGAGCTAATTTCAAGCGCTCTCAAATAGTACGTGAGTATATGCCTTATGGTAAGGTGCTGATAGTAGACGATGTTGAAACAAATATATATGTAGCAAGAGGTCTATTAAAACCATACGGGTTAACAATTGAGTCAGCAAGCAGTGGATTTGCCGCAGTTGATAGAATCAAAGACGGAAATGTATTTGATATCGTATTTATGGACCACATGATGCCTGAAATGGATGGAATGGAAGCAACAAAGATTATACGCGAGTTTGGATATAAAGAGCCTATAGTAGCTCTTACAGCAAACGCAGTTGCAGGTCAGGCTGAGATATTCTTAAATAACGGGTTTGATGATTTTATATCAAAACCAATAGATGTTCACCGTATGAATACAATCTTAAACAGGTTAATACGTGATAAACAAACAGATGAGGTATTAGAGCAAGCCAGAGAATTAGCAGGAGTAAAGCTAGTTGAATTAGATGAAGAGGATTTCAGCCCGAATACTAATCCATTAATTCTTGAGTCATTCTTAAGAGATGCAAATAAATCACTTGGAATACTAAATGAAATCATGGATGGAGGTTTTCCACTCAGCGCTGAGTCCATGCAAAACTATATAATACACACACATGGATTAAAAAGTGCATTAGCTAATGTTGGAAACACTGAATTATCTGCAACAGCTAAAATGCTTGAGCAAATCGGCCGTGAGAGAAACGAAGAAATTATCAAAAAAGAAACACCGGGCTTCTTAAGATTTTTGCAGGAATATGTTGACAAAATAACACCAAAAGACGGAGATGCCGATGATGATTCTGACAGCACAGAGGTAGATAATGAATTATTAAAAGAGCTGCTAACTAAAATAAAGAATTACTGTGAAGAATTTGACGAGAGAGAAGCAGAGATTGTTATGAATGAGCTTAAAGAAAAAATTAAATCAAAATCTGTGAATGAACTACTCCGTAAAATATCTGAAAAACTACTACATAGTGATTTTATTGAAGCAGCAGAAATTATTAATGATTATATTGAAAACATATAAATAAAAAAATAGGTTAAGGAAATCATAGTTATGAGTGAAAAGAAAGAGTTTACAATTTTAACAACGGATGATGAAAAATCAAATCTTGATATACTTGCGGGTATATTATCCCCTTACTACAACATACTTGTATCAAAAAGCGGAGCAAGAACACTAGAGCTTGCCAGAGAGAAAAAACCGGACCTTATACTACTCGATGTTATGATGCCGGAAATGACCGGATTTGAAGTTATTGCAGCTCTTAAAGCAAGTAATGCAACTGCAAATATCCCTGTTATCTTCATAACAGGACTATCCAGTACAGAAGACGAGCAAAGAGGTTTCTTCCTGGGTGCTGTAGATTACATCACAAAACCGTTTAACAATGCTATCGTAAAAGCCAGAGTAAACACACACATGAAAATTGTTGACCAGATGCGTACAATTGAGAGAATAGGTTTAATTGACCCACTCACAAAAATTGCTAACAGACGTGGTTTTGAAGACAGATTCGAAGCAGAATGGGGCAGAGCAATTCGAGAAAAAGAACCTATCAGCTTCTTAATAATGGACATAGACCTGTTCAAAATCTACAATGATACTTATGGCCACCAGCAAGGAGATGTAGCACTTAAACTATTTGCAGAAACTGCTATCGATTCGCTTCTGCGTGCATCAGACTTTGCGGCACGTTGGGGTGGTGAAGAGTTTGTTGTACTGCTTCCGTTTACTAATATTGACGGAGCAACAGAAATAGCTGAAAGAATACGGCTAAACATTGAAGCTATGGAAATACCAATTGATGAAGAATCAATAACAAAGGTTACTGTCAGTATTGGAGCAAACAGTATAGTTCCGGATATAGATTCATCCATGAAGGATTTTATAGAAAAAGCAGACCTCGCTCTTTATAAAGCAAAAGAACTAGGCAGAAACAGAATTGTTAGTGCACTAGATTTATAATCATAAAAAAATGAATGGATTATTAACTTATGACAGAAATAATTAAATCGAATAATAATCTGTGTACAGGGTGCAATCGCTGTGTCAGAGAATGTCCAATGGAGCTTGCAAATATCACATTTCAAGATGATTTTGACGATATTAAAGTCGAAATAGATCATGAGAAATGTATATTGTGCGGAAGATGTGTTACTGCATGTCACCACAATGCGAGGTATTACGAGGATGACACAGAACGTTTCTTTGAAGATTTATCTAACGGTATTCCTATTTCGTTAATTGTTGCACCTGCTATCCGTACAAATATGCCGGAGTACAAAAGATTATTTACATATCTGAAAAAACAGGGAGTTAACAAGATTTATGATGTTTCTGCCGGAGCAGATATATGTATATGGGCACACACAAGGTACTTAAATAAAACGAATTTTGCACCTATAATAACTCAACCTTGTCCAACTATCGTTTTATATTGCAAGATTTATCAACATGATTTGCTTAAATACTTATCACCAATACATAGCCCTATGGCATGTACCTCAATTTATCAAAGGAAATATAACAACACAACAGACAGATTTGCTTTGATTTCTCCATGTGTATCAAAGATTGATGAATATTCAGATACAGGAATAGCTGAGTATAATGTAACATTTGCAAAGCTTATTAAATATTTAGAAGAAAATAACATTAAATTACCTGATGAAGAAACACCTTATGATTATGAAGAAAGCAGCTTAGGTTCACTATTTCCGACACCCGGAGGACTTAAGGAAAACATCGAATATGTAATAGGTAAAAATATATATGTTACTACAGGTGAAGGTTACAGTATTTATGAAAGATTAAATAACTATAAAAAACTACCTGACGATCAAAAACCGGTAATATATGACGTGCTTAACTGCGTTGACGGTTGTAATATCGGAACTGCTTGTACAGAAGGGCAAAACATTTTTGATATAGATAAAAAAATGCATGACATGCGAATAGCAGCCGCAGAAAAACAACCTGTTGAATATTTTAAAAAGCTTTATAAGGATTATGACAAAAGATTTGATTTAACAGATTTTATAAGAGAATATGAGCCGATAAATGTAATAATCCCTGAAATATCTGATGCAAGCATAGAAAATGCATTTATGTTATTAGGTAAGGTAGATTTTGAGTCCAGGCGTGTTGATTGTTATGCTTGCGGATCGGAAACCTGTTATGATATGGCAAGAAGGATAGCTCTTAGCGTTAATATCCCAGTAAACTGTATTGTTAAGTCGGTAGAGGATGTAAAAATTGAACACGATAATTTTGTTATAGCAAATGAGCGCTTAAAATCCGCAATTAATGTTGCAAGCGAGACTAATCGCACAAAATCTGAGTTTTTAGCCAGTATGTCTCATGAAATCAAAACTCCAATGAACGCTATTATTGGTATGCTTGAGCTTCTGGAGCATGATAATCTTACAGCACAGCAGATGCGTTTTGTCGAGGATATTAGTTTATCTGCACATTCGCTTCTTGATATAATTAATAATGTTTTAGATATGTCAAAGATTGAATCAAAAAGCATGGAGCTTAATCTTGTGGATTATAGCCTACATCAATTAATAGATAATATTTCCTCGGTATTTACTTATATTGCTTTTGACAAAAATCTTTTGTTTAAGCTTGAAATGGCAAGTGATGTACCTGATTATCTTCATGGTGATGATGTAAGAATCAGACAAATATTAACAAATATATGCGGTAACGCTGTGAAGTTTACTGATGAAGGATTTATACGCCTTACTGTTACATGTGATGAGGAGTTTATAACATTTAAAGTTGAAGATACAGGCATCGGTATTACTAAAGCTTCACTTGCGATTGTATTTAATCCTTTCGAACAGGTTGATGAGGTTAGAAACAGAAATATTGTCGGAATGGGTCTTGGTTTATCAATCAGCAAATCGTATGTTGAGCTTATGGGTGGTACAATTGTTGTCGAGAGTGATTATGGGTTTGGCTCTACTGTTACTGTAAAAATTCCTATAAATGTCGGTGATACAAATACCACACAAAGAAACACCTCAGAATTAACCCTAAGCGCACCCGATGCCAAGGTGTTAGTAACTGATGATAATGAGTTTAACTTAAAGGTTGCAGCCGGTCTGTTAAAGCTAATGGATATAGTTGCAGATACAGCAGATAATGGTTATCGGGCTATAGATTTAGTAAAGAAAAATGATTATGACATGGTGTTTATGGATCACATGATGCCAGATATAGACGGCGTAGAAACTGTTAAAATTATTCGCAATCTTGAAGGTGACAAATACAAGGATTTACCAATTATTGCACTGACTGCCAACACACTAAAAAGTGCACAGGATATGTTTCTTGCAAACGGATTTAATGATTATGTTGCAAAACCTATTGACACTGATATACTACGTAATATTATTAAAAAGTACTTACCAAAAGAAAAAGTAAAAATAGCTGATGTATCAGAAAACGAACAGGAACGCTCTGATAAAATTGATGAAATGCTAAAGAAAACTACAATAACCTTTGTTAAAGAAAATCAAAAAACATGGGAAAAACTATGCTTGGCAATTAACTCAAAGGATATGTTAACCGCACGTAGGATTGTACATTCTGTAAAGGGCAGTGCAGGATATTTAGGGAAAAAGGAATTGCGAGCAGCAGCATATTCTTTAGAGCAGGCTTTTATGAAGGAACCTTATGTTTATACGAAAAAGCAAATAAGTACATTTGAAAGAGAATTAAATCTGGCATTAAAAGAGTACGAATACTTATTAATTGAAGCATTAGCAGAAAAACCAAAAGGGGAAACGATAGGAGTTAATGCATTAGTTACATTATTTAGCAAGGTTGAACCACTACTCAGAGACGGAGATTTTAGTGCAAATGATTATGTTGATGAGTTTCAAAAAATTGACGGTTTGGAAAAATTAGCAGATTTAATTGATAATTACGAATACGAAAGTGCGTTACAGGAATTAATGACTATAAAAAATAAAAATATAAAGAACTAAAATATGTAAGGTGGGGTAATATTATGTTTAACAAAGATCAATTTATGGAAATTCAAGAGCTGGATACTGTTTTAATTTGCCAGATGGAGGATGCTCAATTTAACAAATACTCTGATGAAATTCATAACTTTACGGAGAAATTTCCTGAGCAGGAGACAAGTGTTAAGGATGCTCTAAAGTCAAAGGATCAAAAAACACTCAGGAATGCTGTTACAACAATACATGGAATGATGAACAAGATTCATGCTGCTAATTTAGCTAAGAAATGTTCAACTTTTCTTGAAAAAGCTGAGGAAGCAGCACACGACGAATTACAAGCGCTTGCTATCGAGATTATTAAAGCTGTTGCAACCTTATCTATTGATTTGCAAATGCTTGAATACAAGAGCAAACCAAGTGACGGGGAAGCAGAAGTATTTGATAGTCCGACAGAAGCTGCTGTGGTTGAAAAAGCCAGTGCTGCACCTGTTGCTGCTACACCACCTAAAACAACATTTACAACCAAGGTTGTAAAGGATGATTCAAAAGGAAAAAATAATGTTGTTGCTGTAGATGATACCAGCTTTTTCCTTGCAACAATCAAATCCTTTTTAGCAGATTCAGGATATAATATAACCTGTATAAATGGCGGGAAGCAAACCCTTAATTACTTAAAAAACAATATTCCTGATTTGTTTATTTTAGATATTGAAATGCCTGAAATGGATGGTTTTGAGCTTGCAGAGCATATAAGAGGTGCGGGTATTACAGTACCAATAATATTCTTAACAGGAAACTCAAAAACTGATGCAGTTCAAAGAGCAATAAAAGTAGGAGCAAACGACTTTATAATAAAACCTGTTAATAAAGCGCAACTCTTAGAGCGAATAGGCAGATATATTGAGCCTGATTTTGATAATTACTATTTTGACTAGAATATTTTAAGCAAAAAATATAAGACAAACGCAAGGGGATTATATCAATGAAGACAATTTTTATCGTAGACGACAATGATACAAATCTTGCAATGGCAAAGGAAGCACTGCATGAGAAGTATCGAGTGAAAACATTACCATCGGCTGCAAAAATGTTTATGCTGCTTGAAAAAGCCAGACCTGATTTAATACTGCTGGACATTGAAATGCCCGGAATGAACGGATTTGAAGCAATCCAATTACTAAAAAGTGATAAGGAACGTTCAGATATACCGGTAGTATTCTTAACAGGAATAACCGATGCTCTTACTGAAGCGCGTGGGTTACAGCTTGGAGCTGTTGACTTTATTGCGAAACCTTTTTCTGTACCGGTACTTCAAAACCGTATCAAGCTTCACTTAGATATTTCAGAGCTTTTACGCGAGAGAACAACACAGATTCAACATAAAGAAGAAGCGATTGCAACGGCTGAATCAGCAAACAGGTCAAAATCATCATTTTTAGCAAGTATGTCTCACGAAATACGCACACCAATGAACTCAATTATTGGAATGCTCGAGTTATTAACACATGAAGGACTAAACGGACGGCAATCAAACTATGTTAATGCAATAACTCACTCTGCTACATCACTTTTGACTATTATTAATGATTTGCTTGATATGTCAAAAATAGAAGCAGGCAAGATGGAGCTTATCCCTGTGGATTATGATTTCCTTGTATTTACTGACCATGTGTACTCAATGTTTACTTATGTTGCAAAAGAAAAAGGGCTCGATTTTATTTTAGATATTGATGATAACATACCTCACTATTTATTTGGTGATGATGTACGGCTTAGACAAATTATCATAAATGTGCTTGGTAATGCTGTTAAATTTACTGAAAAAGGCAGCGTTCATCTTAAGGTTTATTGCAAAAGTGATAATCTGGTATTTGAGATTGCTGATACTGGTAAAGGAATTAAACAAGATGATCTCAAAAACTTATTTAATGCATTTACACAGGTTGATGCATTGGTCAACCGTAAAGTAATTGGTACAGGACTTGGGTTGTCAATTTGTCAATCATTTATAGAAATGATGAATGGTAAAATCGAAGTAAAAAGCGATTACGGCAAGGGTAGTGTATTTACTGTAACAATACCTCTGATCAAAGGTAGTGCTGATAAGGTTAAAGAAGCCGCTATTACAGCAACAAATAAACTTTCTCTACCCGATGCAAAGGTGTTAGTTGTTGACGATAATGAGTTTAATTTAAGAGTAGCAGTAGGACTTCTTGGTCTTGCCGATATAGATGCAAAAACATCATTATCCGGCAGAGCCGCAATAGAAATGGTTAAAAAAGAAGATTTCGATATAATTTTTATGGATCACATGATGCCTGAAATGGATGGTGTTGAAACAACAGCAAAAATCCGTGAACTGGGCGGAAGAAATAAAGACATAATAATTATTGCACTCACAGCTAATGCAGTGTTGGGAGCCAGAGAGTATTTCTTGGCAAACGGGTTTAATGACTTTGTGTCCAAACCAATTGATATGCGTGATATGACAGCAACCTTGATGCGTTGGTTTGCTGATGATGTAATTATAAAATCTGATGATGTTGATGCCGGAGAAGCTAAACCAAACATTCTTTCTGCAATAAAAGAAATTCCTGAAATAAATGTGAAAATTGGCATGAGTAACGTTGCTCACATGGAGGAATTCTATTTTGATTCAGTAAATTTATGCCGTAAAAAAATACCGGAGGAATGTGAAAAACTTACCGATTATCTTAACGCTGAAAACATGCAATCCTTTGCTATTTTAGTACATGCAATGAAGTCTATGCTGGCAACAATTGGTGCAAGAGAATTATCTGAGATTGCTTTAAAACTGGAAACAGCAGGAAAAAATAATGATATATCAACATGTCAGGAGCTATTCCCAAGTTACAAACGCAGATTAATAAAGCTATACAATAGATTAACTGCAATTTTCCCGGAGGAGGTAACAAGCGAGAGAGTTAAAGGAAGCATTGAAGCTTTACAAGAAGGTGTCGAAAAAGCTTTGGGTGCAGCAATAAATTATGACAGTGATAAGAGTATGAGCTTCATAAAACCATTGTTAGGGCTTGATTTTGGCGATGATATAAACAATAAATTAGAAGAAACAGCAGGTGAACTTTCAGACTTTAATTGTGAGGTAGCAAGAGACATTTTGGTTGCCATAAAAGCCGGATTTTAGAAGAATATAGTTGATAATGTTGGATAGTTGCTTATAGCTTATAGCTAGCAGGAGTTGGAAATGGATGAATTACAATCAAAATATGAATATGACTTAATGAAATATAAACTTGCAAACGATGCACTTAACATCGCTTTGTGGGATATGGATGTTGTCAGCGGCGACCCTATTAATCCTGAAAATAAATTTACATGGTCAAATGAGTTTCGTGAAATGCTGGGTTATAAGGATGAAAATGATTTTCCAAATGTTCTTCATAGCTGGAGCAGCCGTTTGCATCCGGATGAGCGAAAAGCTGTTTTAGATTCATTCGAAGCTCATATTTCAGACCATACCGGAAACACACCGTATGACATTGAATACAGATTGATGCATATAAATGGAAATTATAGACATTTTCGTGCTTTAGGTACAACCTTACGTGATGAAGATGGTATACCACTAAGGGTTGCCGGTGCAGTTATGGATATAACTGATAAAACTGACCGTGAGACAATGCTTGACGCGCTTAACAAAACAGCAATTATGCTCATATCAAAAAGTAGCGGAACATTTGAGAAAACACTTTCTGATGGTATTTGGCAAGTAGCTGATTTATTTGCTATTGACAGATTTTCACTTTTTCGTAATCATAAAATGCCTGACGGAAGCTTGGGAGCTTCGCAAATATACCGCTGGGAAAGAGTATCAGGTGGTACTACAGAACCAAACTCTCAATATATAAACATATCATATTCAAAGTTTGCACCAAACTGGGGAGAAAAACTGGCAAATAATATAATCGTAAATAGTCCTGTCAGCCAAATAGTTGGAGAAGAAACAAAAATGTTAAATGCAGCAGGTATAGTATCTGTGTTTGTTACTCCGATATTTATTGGTGATGAGTTTTGGGGATTTGCAATATTAGAGGATCATGAGGTTGAACGATATTTCGACGAAAACTGCGTAGATATAATGCGTTCGGGAGCATTTTTGTATGCAAGTGCTGTAATCAGAAATGAAATGGAAAACAAAATCCATGAAGCTAATGAACGAACTGCACTAATGCTTGACTCAAATCCAATGTCATGTCAGCTTTTTGACGCAAAAACCTTTGAAAAAATCGACTGTAACAAAGAGGCTCTACGTTTATTAGGCTTTAAAAGCAAAAAAGAATTCTTTGAGAAATATGAAGACCTATATCCCGAATATCAACCTGACGGAACTAAATCAAAAGATCAAGTAAAGGTTTATCTTAAGGAAGCACTAAAACATGGCAGATGTGATATAAATTGGACATACAAATTAATGGATGGCACTTTTATGCCTGCCGAGGTTTCTTTAGTTAAACTAAAATATGGTAATGATTATGTTATCGCATCATATACACGAGATTTACGTGAGGAGTTAAGACTCAAAAAAGAACTCCAAATAGCAGAAGACCACATGAAAATTATGCTTGATTCAACCCCATTATGTTGTGAGCTTTGGGATTCAAATCAAAACATTATTGACTGCAATCAAGCAACAGTTGAGTTCTTTGGTTTAAAGAGTAAACAAGAATATATAGATAGAGTTTTTGAGTTTACACCTGAATTTCAGGCAGACGGTCAAAGCTCAGAAGAAAAAGCCGGCAAACTGCTGGAAAAAGCCTTTAAGGAAGGCCGTGTCGTATTTGAATGGGCACATAAACTCGCAGATGGTACTTTAGTGCCTGTCGAATCAACTCTTGTAAGAGTAAAGTATAAAGATAATTATGTGGTTGCTGCATACTCACGTGATCTTCGTGAAGAAAAGCTCTTAAAAAGAGAAGTCGAGATAATGCTTGAAAATGCTCCGGTCGGACTTACATTATTTGACGAAAAACTTGGGTTTATTGATTGTAATGACGCTGTTTTGGATATATACGGCGTTTCAAAAGAGTTTTATAGCAAGTTTTTTGGCACACAGCCACATTTCCCCGAGTTTCAACCGGATGGAAAAAACTCACTTGACAAAGCAAAGAAAATAATAAAAAAAGTTTTAAAAGGTGAAACAGTAAGAGTTGAGTGGGTTCATTTAACTCCTGAAGGAAAACCTCTACCTGTCGAGCTTACAATGACACGTATGTATAGAGGTAATAAGTACATCATGCTTGGATATATTTATGACATGCGTGAACAAATCAAATTAAAAGAGGACGTAGAATCATCACTAATTGAAGCGCAGGTTGCAAACCGGGCAAAAAGTGACTTTTTGGCAAGAATGAGCCATGATATGCGAACACCACTAAATGCTGTTATCGGTATGTCAGATTTATCACTGGAAGGTGACGGTATCAGCCGTGAAGATAGAATTAACATCGAAAAGATTCACACAGCAGGAACAATCCTTCTCAACCTTGTAAATGATATTCTCGATATATCAAAAATCGAAGCAGGAAAGCTTGAGCTGGTACCTGTATGCTACGATGTGCCGAGCTTAATTAACGATACAGTTATGCAAAATATAATACGCATAAGCGGAAAACCAATTAACTTTAAGTTAAATATTAGTGAGGATTTGTATTCACTTCTTTACGGTGACGAGCTTAGAATTAAGCAAATAATGAACAATTTACTATCAAATGCTATAAAATATACTAAAGAGGGAACAGTGGAGCTAAATGTAAGCTGTACTAAAGAGAAAAATGCTGTTTGGTTGGTAATTCAAGTTGTAGATACAGGCAGAGGTATAAAAAAGAATGATATTGATAAGCTCTTTGCTGACTATTCACAGTTGGATTTGATGTCAAATCATAAAATCGAAGGCACAGGGTTGGGACTTTCTATTACGAAAAACCTTGTCGAGTTAATGAATGGTTCAATCAGTGTAAAAAGTGTTTATGGTAAGGGAAGTACATTTACTGTAAAACTCATGCAGGGATATTTACAAAATACAAAAATAGGTCCTGAAATTGTAAGCAATCTGCAACAATTTAACTATTCGGATATAAAAAGAAATCAAAGTGTTCGTTTTTCCAGAATTCAATTACCAAATGCGCATGTTCTTGTTGTTGACGATAATATTACAAATCTTGATATTGCTAAAGGTTTGTTACGTCTGTACAATATGAAGGTAGATTGTGTTGATAGTGGATTAAAAGCAATAAAAGCAGTTTATGATAGTAATGTTAAATATGATGTTATATTTATGGACTATATGATGCCTGAAATGGATGGAATAGAAGCAGCAAAGTTTATTAGAGAAATAGGTACAAATTATGCTATGGAGGTTCCGATAATTGCACTGACTGCAAATGCTGTAGTAGGCAGTGAGCAAATGTTCTTAGATGAGGGTTTTCAAGCATTTTTAACAAAACCGATAGATATTGTACGACTTGATGAAGTTATCCACGAGTGGATAAAAAAAGATGATGAGGAAGTTATATTTAGTAATGAAATACCTGAAGAACAACAAGAGCTTAGTGTTTTACTTGCCAGTAAAAAAATCGACGGATTGGATATAGCCAGAGGTATTGCGAGATATGTTGATGAAACTACATATTTAGGAATATTACGTTCTTATGTAGCCAATACAATTCCGATTCTTACCAGAATTGAATCAGTAAGCAGTAGTACACTTGTTGAGTATGCTATTGATATTCACGGGTTAAAAAGCTCCAGCCGTGGAATATACGCCAATGCTCTTGGAGATATGGCAGATAGATTAGAAACAGAAGCAGCTAATAATAACTATGAATATGTAGCAACTAATAATGTTTTGTTCCTTAAAGCAGCATATTCGCTTATTGACGATATAGGAAATATGTTATATGAGATAAAAAGTAAAACTCCAAGCGATATCAAAGACAAACCTGATAAAAAAGTGTTAGAAAAAATGATGGCTGCTTGTGAAAATTATGATATGGATGAATTAGATGAAGCTATGCATGAGTTAGATTTGTTTGTGTATAGAACAGACAGTTGCTTGATTTCCTGGCTTAGAGACAATGTTGCAGATGGTAATTTTGATGAAATATATGAAAAATTATCAACCACTATTGAAACTTATGACAGTGAGTAATATAATATATTAGTAGCTATCTGTTATAATAATGGAGATTTAAAATTGCAAAACGAAAGAAAAGTAATTATTTTAGTTGATGATGTAAAAGCCAATCTTGATCAGGGTAGGAGTATTTTAAAGCCTTATTATCAGGTTTATCCTGCCTCATCAGGTGCTAAACTATTTTCATATCTTGAAAAAAACGTAATACCGGATTTGATTTTATTAGATATAGAAATGCCTGAAATGAACGGATATGAGGTAATAAAAAAACTAAAAAATGACCCGCTTTACAAGGATATTCCTGTTATATTTCTAACAGCACGAAGTGATGACAAGAGTGAAATTCATGGTTTAAGTCTTGGTGCGGCAGACTACATGTTTAAACCGTTTTCTGCACCTCTGCTGTTAAAACGAATAGAGAACCAAATGCTGTTTACCCACCGTGCAAATCTTCTGAAGGAAAGTAATGAGAAACTGGGAGATGCTCTTGCCCGCGCAGAAGATGCAACAAATGCAAAAAGCAATTTCCTTGCAAACATGAGCCATGAGATACGAACACCGATGAACGCAATTATCGGCATGACGAAAATTGCGGAAAAATCTAATGATATAGAAAAAATCAGAGATTGCTTAACAAATATAGAAAACTCATCAACCCATCTGTTAAGACTAATTAATGATATACTGGATCTTTCTAAGATTGAAGCAGGTAAGCTTGAGCTTGAACATGCTCCAATTAACTTAGATAGAATATTTTCACTTACCAGTGCTCTTATTGTTGAAAAAGTAAGAGAAGGTGATATTGATTTTGTCGTTGATTTTGAGTCAGGAATGAGAAAACACTATATAAGTGACGAGCTTAGACTTTCGCAGGTTATTGCAAACCTGCTTTCAAATGCTGCAAAGTTCACACCGGAAGGTGGTAAAATCGAACTTACAGCAGAGGAGTCACATGTTGAAGAAAATCATAGTGTAATTAGCATTTCGGTTAAAGACTCCGGTATTGGTATGAATGATGAGCAGATAAAAAGACTGTTTACCGCGTTTGAACAAGCTCAAAGTGACACTGCTCG
The DNA here is from genome assembly GCA_031281195.1 of Oscillospiraceae bacterium. Lineage (GTDB taxonomy): Bacteria > Bacillota > Clostridia > Oscillospirales > Oscillospiraceae > WRMH01. The sequence continues at coordinate 2,086 of JAITFS010000086.1, read as the reverse complement.
TATATTTGGCGGTACGGGGCTTGGTCTTGCAATCTCAAAAAATATTGTTGAAATGATGGATGGTAATATTTTTGTTGAATCAGTACCTAACCAGGGTACAACCTTTACATTTAAAGTAAAGCTTGAGCATGCGCAAGCTGCGGATATAGAGAACATGCTCGAGGAAGAACAATCTACTAAAGAAAGCAGTACACCGGATTTTTCAGATTATTATATGATTCTTGCAGAGGACGTTGATATTAACAGGACAATTCTTATATCTTTGTTAGAGGATACAAAGATAAATATCGATATTGCCGAAAACGGTTTTGATGCTGTGCAGCTTTATAAGGATAATCCAAATCGTTATAATATTATAATCATGGACGTTCAAATGCCTGTTATGGATGGGTACGAGGCAACAAGAACAATCCGGTCTTTTGAATTTGACACAGCGAAAACTATACCGATTATTGCAATTACAGCAAATGTTTTTAAAGAAGATATAGAAAGATGCATCGAAAGCGGTATGAATGGTCACTTAGCAAAACCAATTGATATAGATAATATCATTGAGATGATAAAACGCTTTTGTGATAAAAAATAATGAAGTTTTTTGAGAAACAGTTAGAATCAAAGATAGTTTACGAGGGAATAATTGTAAACATCAGACGAGATATTGTAGAACTTTCAAATGGCAAAAAATCTGAGCGTGAGATTGTTGAGCACCCCGGTGGTGTGGGAATTGTTGCTGTAACTGATGAGCAAAAAGTGCTGTTAGTACGGCAATTTCGTTATCCTATGCAGGAAGAAACGCTTGAAATACCGGCAGGGAAGTTAGAATATGGTGAAGACCCGTTCTTGTGCGCTGTAAGAGAACTCTCAGAGGAAACGGGTTATGTAGCAGGACGATACATAGATTTTGGTCCGATGTACCCTTCGCCGGGTGGTAACGGTGAGATTTTATACTTATATCTCGCGTTAGATTTGAAAAAGGGTGAAATGCACCCCGACGAAGGGGAACTCCTCAGCTTGGAGCAATTTGATTTTGACGAAGTAATCGCAATGATAATGCGTAACGAACTTAAGGACGCAAAAACAATCATCGGCATAATGAAAGCAAAAGAGTGGCTAAGCACCTTTAACCCTCAACCGTCTTAATTGCTCGATAGCGTTCATAACAGGAGGCATGGATAAAACAATTAAGGTTACTACAGCTTCAGGACCTATATAAGTTAGTTGATACACAGCAGAGTAAATCCACACTGGTTGTCCCTCAGGTGCAAACTCTCCAAAAAACACCATTCCTGCTATAAAACTGCACAAAAAGCGTCCTGCAACACCTGCAATATAACTTGCTTGCAAACCAAAACGTTTACCTCTGAACATACAAAATGCACCAAGTGCAGCATAAGCTAATGGATAATCCAGGATAAATTGAATTGGATGAAATACAGTCGAGCCTAACATTAATCGTAAAAGCCCATACACAATACCTGCAGAAATACCAGCCTTTGCACCGTACCAGTAGCCAACCAAAACAATCGGCAACATACTAAAGGCAGTGATTGAACCACCTTGTGGCATTTGGAACAGGCGTATTTGTGAAAGCACTACTGCAAGAGCGATACATAAGGAAGTAAAAGTCAGAAGTGATATGTCACTCTTTTGTATACGTTCCAATTTGTTTTTGCTGATAAACTTTGTAATTAATATACCACCACCAATAAAAAACAAAAATACTGACGTTACAAGAACTGATAATGTTGCTATTGCCATTGTTGACATTGGTGAGATATATTCGCGTGTGGGACGTACTAATGCTCCAACTGCATCAGGATTAGTTTCTCTAAGAAAATCTCTCATGATTCGAAAAACCTGATCTGCAACTTGGAATGTGCTTTCGGATGCACTTATTGATACCAACGCTGCTATTGATCCAATAAGTCCAACGTAAAACATAAAGTAAGCCAAGATTTCGATTTTCTTTTCCTTTTTTTCTTTTTTCATAATAAAACACCTCTTTCTTATAATTAGAGGTGCTTTACAGCCTTTTCTTACTCCCGACGGCAGCATTATCTGCATCCGGTAATAAGGGTTTAGTGCA
>JAITFS010000194.1 GCA_031281195.1 Oscillospiraceae bacterium | reverse complement strand
GCGGGCGGAGTGCTTGATACCGTTGAATCTGATTTTGACTGTTGGTTTACTATCACTAATCCGCAACAGCATGATTTTAGGGCGGATGGTACTGTATGGATAAAATGTGGTAGTAGTGTTTGTATGACTCTTGTTAATAAGTGCCATTGTTGGAGGCGGGGTCAATGTTCAAACAAATGGCACAGAATACATTGGAATGATTTATTCCCAAATATGCTATGGCCGGAGAATGATACCAATCATTGGAAGAAAATACCATCAAAGCAATACAACACATAGATTGGTGAACATAAAAATAAACAAAATAAAAGGAGAAAAAAATCATGTCAAACAATGAATTTCAAAAAGAGCGTTTAACTTTAGGCGAAGAGGAACTAGACCACGTTGTTGGAGGGCAAAGCGACAGATCTTTAGCTTGTGGAGAGACAATAGGCACCCATTGTTTTTTCTGTAGTTATCAAAAACATGGGCAATTCATATTTTCATGTGGAACTGTAAAAGATACAATCGGTTGCAGTTTATATGGAACACCACCGGCGGGAAGCATTGATGGTTGGATATTAGCAGACAGTGTACCTGTGCAATGCAACACATAGACAGAAGAATAGGTTAAATGCACGCCCTCAGAATGAGGGTGTGCATTTTTTCGTGTACTTTTTTCTCTGTTTTCTCTTGTATTTTTAAGCAAATCTGATATAATGAATAATATTACAAGATTATTCTACCGATTTGTAAGCGTTATGCTCAGGAGATATTAAATGAAAAAGTTAAATATAGTTATTATAATTCTGCTACTAATCTGTGTATTGTTTACAGGATGCTCGAAAAGAAATGCAGTTGTAGTTGTTGGTGCAAAAGACTTTACAGAGCAATATATATTAGGGTATATGTTAACTATACTTATAGAATCCAATACTAATCTAACAACAGAATATAAAAGCGATGTAGCGTCCGATGTCCTTTTTGCTGCGTCAAGAACCGGAGCAGTTGATGTATTTGTGGACTATACAGGTACAGTTTATGGTAGTTATCTAAAGAACTCCGAAGTAAGGAGTGCAGAAGAAATACATGAAATAACAGCAAGAGAGCTAAGTGATAGATACGATCTGCTTATGCGTGACCTGCTCGGATTTAATAATACCTTTGCATTAGCAGTCAGAGCAGATACAGCAGAAAAATATGACCTCAAAACCATCTCAGATTTAGCAAGGGTTTCATCTGATTTTATTTTTGGTGGTCATGCTGAAATCCTCAACAGGTATGATGGTATTCCAAATTTGAAAATTGTATATAATATGTCATTTAAGGAAGAAAGAGTTGTTGACCCAATTTTACGCTACGATGCCATCGCTGATGATGAGGTTCAAGTGATAGAAGTTTTTGCAACAGACGGTATGCTGCTCGATTCCGGTCTTGTAGTTTTGGAGGATGATAAACAGTTCTTCCCGGCCTACGATGGGGTTGTTATTATTCGCAAGGAAACAGCACAGAAGCATCCGGAACTGTTGGTAGAATTAGACAAGCTTGTTGGCTTATTAACTGATGAAACTATGCGTGGTCTAAACTATTTGGTCAATGTTATGGGAGAGTATCCTAAGGATGTCGCTGAAGAATTTTTGAAGAAAAACGATCTGATTGGATAACATTTTTTAAGAAATAGAAGGGTGCGTTATGAAGCGTACTACCATCAAAGATTATATCAAAAGTAAACAAAACAGAAAAACCAAGCTTGCTGCAAGATTCAGGAATATAAACATATTTTTTATATTCTTAATTCTGACTATTACTATTGTCGTGTGCGGTTTTTTGATTAATAATCTGGTTGATACTGCATCTATTGATTATGTGCGGTTTTATACAATGGATTCTGTTAGTATATTCAGTTCACATTTAAATGATGAGCTCTCATTGGTTCAACACATATCGGGTTCAAAAAAAATAGCAGAATGGTTTGCTGATGAAGATAATCAAGAAAACAAAGCTTCTGCTTATCAGGAACTGATGCTCTATGTAGAAATGTTGCAAATAGGTGGTTCACACTTTGCAATACTGGATTCACGTCATGAATATTGGGTTGAAAGTGACACTACTTTTGAACAAATGTTACCTATACCAAAGGATATAAATGATTCAAACAGCCCACCCAACACACTTGACCGGGCAGTACCTTACGACCAGTGGTTTTTTAACACAGTTGGTTCATTTTTTGATTTTACTTTAAATACAGAAATCTGCAAATTTTCGAACACCCGCCGCTTGTGGATAAATCATAAGGTAAAACAAAATGAAAATACTGTGGGCGTGTTATGTGCGGCGATTCAATATGATGAGTTATTTAATAATATGTTCGACTTGTATGACAGTAACCATGTGAGAGGGTTTGTAATTGATCAAAGAGGAATCATACAAATGGACAGTACAAACCCGGAGCCTACACTTGTAAGTGCTGATAGTTCAGAGTTTTGGGAAGAAAATCATATACTGACCATTAGCTCGGACGCGAATTTTATTTCTGCTATAAACAACTATCAACGAAATCCGTCTATCTTTTACGGTCGCACAGAACCTGAGGTAATCCGGTTATCCGGAGGTGATTATCGATATCTCTCTATTGCACCCATACCAAACACAAACTGGATGACAGTAACATTTTATGACTCAAATACACTATTTAGTGTCACTAATATTTTGCCATTAATCAGCGTGCTTGCTGTTGCATTTTTGATTTATATAATCATAACCACACTTTTAATGCGTCGTATGGTATTTAAACCATTAACACAACTCACACATAGTGTATCTGCTTCTAAAGGAGATGAAACCGGAATTTACGGTATTAAACGCAATGATGAAATCGGTGAACTGGCGCGTACAATGCAAAAAGCATGGCAAAATCTCATAGATATGACATCTAATTCAAAAGAAGCATGGGAAATGGCAGATTTTGCTAACCGTGCGAAGTCTGAATTTTTGGCAAATATGAGCCACGAAATCCGAACCCCAATGAACAGTATAATGGGTTTTGCTGAGCTTGCTGAGGACAGTCAAGATAATTATCAAGTTAAAGAATATTTAGAAAAAATAAAAGACAGCACCGGCTTACTACTGCGAATTGTTAACGATATTTTAGATATTTCAAAGATTGAATCGGGTAAAATGGAGCTTGAAAATTTGCCATTTAGTCTGCATGATGTTTTTGCGCGATGTCAGTCAGTCACATTGCCTATTGTTAAGGAAAAAGGACTTGAGCTTAGTGTTTATTCAAAGCTTATACCAAATAAACTTCTTATTGGTGACTCCGTAAGGTTATATCAGATTCTTATGAATCTACTTACAAATGCTATAAAGTTTACAGATGCCGGAACAATTAAACTTTCGTCATCAGTGATTAACACAAGTGACAATGATGTAACAATTCTCTTTAAAGTAAGTGACAGCGGTATAGGTATGACTTCCGACCAAATACAAAAGGTGTTTGAACCATTTATACAAGCAAATTCGAGTACAACACGTCACTATGGCGGTACCGGACTTGGTCTTACGATAGTGAAAAATTTTGTGGAGATGATGGGTGGAACACTGACGGTAGAAAGCTCGTCCGATATAGGAAGTACATTCAGTTTTGAAATTACATTCGAAACGATTGAATCAAGTGATGAAATAAACGAGAACAAGGATATTAATACTATTGAAAAACCATTTTTCGATTCTTTAGTCTTGGTTTGTGATGACAATCCGATGAATCAGGAAGTTATCAGTGAGCACCTTGCTCGGGTTGGTATAAGAGCCAAATTAGCAGACAATGGTAAAATTGGTGTTGAAATGGTTTTAGAGCGTATGAAAAAAGGGCAAGAACCCTTTGACTTAATATTTATGGACATGTTTATGCCGGTAATGGACGGCATGGAAGCTGCATCAAAAATACTGGAGTTAAACACAGGGACTCCGATTATTGCAATGACTGCAAATATTATGACAAGTGAGTTGGAGAATTACGAAAAGGCAGGAATGCCTGACTGCCTTGGAAAACCATTCACATCACAGGAATTATGGCAAATATTGTTAAAATACTTAACACCTATCGACATTGATTAAGTACTAATTTGAGTATGCTTTAATTTTATAACTCTTGTTACAATACTTGCTGTTATCAGCAATATTCCGATAACAAGGGTTATTACACCATAAGTTATTATTATACTTCGTGGTTGTGTTATAAGACTGTTTACTAATGATTGCACTGATGTATCACCAACGGCAATTGATAGTAATGTGTTAAGAAGCAAACCCAGCAATGTATATATAACGCCTACAATACCAAGAGTTATTCCTATATCTTTAATTGCTAATAATAAATGTTTTCTGTTGAGAAAAAGTATTACGGCAATTGTTAATAATGCTAAAATTAATGGAATTAATAATGTAAATGGTGATAAAACTCGTTGCACCAAAGCTAAATCAGCTTGTGTGTTGTTTATAATAGAACTAATTGAGATTGTTTCTACAATATCACTATCGTATAAAAAAATCTCAATGTTTTCCAGATTTTCTGTTGTCAGTTGGTGTCCGGTTACACTTTCTATTTCTGTGATGTTATCCTCTAATATTGATAAAACATCTTCGATGGAAATTGAGTGATTTTCATTTCCTTTTGATAATTCGTCGATGTAATCTACCAAAGTATTTGACAGAAAATCATCGACAAATTGCTGTTCCATCAGATTTTCTATTGTTTCAGGATTTAAACCAAACTCATCAATAATATCCTGCCCTACATGCTCCACCGCAAGCTTGTACACATCATACTCCTGCATTAGAACTGCGGAATCTATATCAGAAATCATTGTTGAGATTGTACCGGGACTGGTAAATGTTTGCACAAGAGCAAAAACTATCGTTAATGTTGTTGATAAAAACAGCACAAAGCACAACGTAATTGTTATAATTCTTAACTTCGTTTTGCGTTTTGTATTCATTTCAGTTTGTGTTTTTTGTTTCATAGGAATATTGTACAATCATTTAAACAATATCGCAAGTGTTTTACGGTGATGGGTAGGGTTTGGTTATTTAGTAATAACAATATATCACAAATAAAGTCTTTTAAAAGAAAAACTTGTATTTTTAATGAAATATGCGTAGAATAGAACATATAATCTACGCATATTGTGCGTAGATTAGACCGTGTAACATACGCATTACAATAAAGAGGTGTCAGCGTGACTAGAAAATATATCTATGAAAATTCGAACTGGCGAGAAATGCAGTATAATGAATCTGCATTACACAACCTGCTTATTCAACTTTACAAAACACAGAGTAAGCTTTTCGGTAAGTTGGATGCACTCGGATTTGAAGTACAAAATGATTTACTTCTAAGTTCAGTTTCTGATGAAGTTATTACATCATCCGAAATTGAAGGTGAAACACTTAATAGGTCAAGTGTTCGTTCATCTGTAGCAAAACGATTGGGGTTAGAAACGGCTGGAATTGAAGATACACCAGAAAATTACTACACAGAAGGAGTTGTAGAAATTGCACTTGATGCTACTCAAAACTTCGCTTCAACTCTTAATGAGGAAAGACTTTTTGGGTGGCATTCTGCACTTTTTCCGACCGGGCGAAGTGGTATACGCCGTATTAATACTGGTGGTTATAGAAAAGGTGATATTGAAATTGTTTCAGGAGTAATGGGTAAAGAAAAAATTCATTATAAAGCACCTGCACCGGAATTAGTTAAAGAAGAAATGAAGATTTTTCTCAATTGGTTAGAAGCTAATCAAAATATTGACCTGTATATAAAAGCAGGACTCGCACATTTGTGGTTTGAATTAATACACCCATTTGATGATGGAAATGGGAGAATTGGTCGAGCAATCGCTGACCTCATGCTTGCACGTGCTGAGAATACTTCAAAAAGATACTATAGTTTATCATCGCAAATATTAAAAGAACGCAAAGAATACTATAAAATTCTAGAAATGGTATCAAGTTATACTAATGATGTAGAAAGCTGGTTAATTTGGTTTCTTGGGTGCTTAGAGCGTGCAATTGACGCAAGTGGAGAAAAGATAGATAAAGCAAAATACAAAGCAGTGATTTATGAACAACTGCGGAAAACTCCACTCAACACAAGACAATCAAAAATGTTAAATATGTTAATAGATGATTTTGAAGGAAAACTTACAACTTCAAAGTGGGCAAAGATATGTAAATGCTCACATGATACAGCACTCCGTGATGTAGATGATTTAATAAAAAAAGGTATAATTAGTCGTTCACCAAAAGGTGGACGAAGCACTGCGTATGAACTAATATAACAAATTTTGCTTTTCCTCAGAGTGAGGAAAAGCACTTTTACGAAATTGATAATCCAATCTCTATAATACCTTCGCCGGTATCTATCGCAACTCGTTCACTTAACATTTTTATTGATTTTTCTACAATCACCGGTGGTTTAACATCGCAAGTAACGCCTTTTTCTTTCGCAATTTTACCACATATATTGATACTCATTATATGTGAAATCTCAAGTAGCGCTGATGTTGCAAGCTCATCAACAGCTCCCGAAAAAGAACCCATTAACGCAATTATAAGATTTTGAATAAAAGAAAATGAATATACAAGATTTATATATCCCGATATTCCACCACTGATTGCTACTTCGACAATAAGTGAGTCGTTGAGTTCTACGTGGTTTGTATCGGCTTTATCCATTTTTTCGAGGTCAAAACCGGCGATTTTGTTTATTACATCACAAGCACAAATAAATATTAAATCACTGTGTACTGCTAAAATCTCTTTTTTTGGAGCTTCTACAACGATTCTTTGATCTTCCTCAGACACATGATATAAAACCCATGCAACCAGAGTACCAACGAATTCCTTTACATCATTATCAGAAAAATCTGATGCCAACATCTTTTTTTCGTGTTGTGCAACAGTTGTTATAAACTTTTCATGCAGTGCTTTGTGGTACTCAAAATCCTCATAATTGATTGA
>JAITFS010000186.1 GCA_031281195.1 Oscillospiraceae bacterium | reverse complement strand
GAATAATCAGCGATTTACAAAGTAAGGAATAAAAGGATAGGAAAGGTAGCAAAATTGTCATCCTGAGCGAAGCGAAGGATCTTTTATGAAATGATATAGAAAAAGATTCTTCACTGTGTTCAGAATGACAGAATTAATAAAGGAGTGATAAAAATGATAAAAATAACAGATTTGTACAAATCCTATAAACACCACAATGTTCTTAAAGGATTAAACATGAGCATAGATAAAGGTGATGTTTATGGCTTTTTAGGAACAAACGGTTGTGGCAAAACAACTACAATGAACATCATCTGCAACATAATTCCTAAAGACAGTGGTGCAATATTTTTTAGCTCAGATGGTATTAAGATTGGTTATCTGCCTGAATCTCCTGCGTTATATGGATATATGAACGGTTTTGAATATCTTGATTTTATTGGTGCTTGCTGTGAGTATGATGGAAGTATCAAAGAACGTACCACCGAAGTATTACAAATCACAGGTATGTTTACCGAAGCAAGCAGGCTTATAAAAGGTTACTCACGAGGAATGAATCAACGTATAGGGATAGCAGCGGCACTGTATGCAAAGCCGGATTTGCTAATTCTTGACGAGCCAACATCAGCGCTCGACCCGGCTGGACGTGCCGAAGTTATGAGCATTATCAGCAACCTTGCCGCTACCGGTGTAACAATAATACTATGCACACATATTCTTAATGATGTTGAACAGGTCGCAAACAAGGTTGGTATATTAAGAAACGGAGTTATAGTTGTTGAAGGTTCATTAATGGACATAAAAGCCAGATTTGCAGCTTCAAGTGCAGTTACAATTCGTTCTTTAAAACCCGAAGATGTTAAAATAATTATGGAAAAAATACCGGAAATAAATCTGGTAGAAAAAGAAGTAAGCGGAGATATAACATGTTACGCAAAGCCGGCGGTTACAGATGCAGAGTTATTTTATAAAATCGTTACAACACTTGCAGAAAATCATATTGTACCTGAGGGAGTTTGGTTCAGACGACTCTCTCTTGAGCAGATTTATCTTGGTATAAATAGCGGACAACTTTTACCCACAGGACAGCAACAGTCCACTGCCGATAATTCAACAAAGGAGGTGGCATCATGAACATTCAAACAAAAGCAAGCTTCAAAAAAGAAGTAATTTCATTCTTTAGAACTTATACATTTGTAATTGTTGCTCTTGTGATAATTGGACTTGCAGCACTTAGTCCGATTATGATTACCGGAATGGCTTTTATTATGGATGCAATGAGCGAGTTATCTAACGAAATCGGTGTGGATGTAACCGAAATAACTAATCTCCTTGATACCTCATCATCTTCAACAGGTGTTATATCATCAATTTCCGACATAACCGGAGTTGGACTTATAGTCTTTTTATTGTTAATTAACAAAGCGGCAGGTGGAGAGCTAAAGAAACGTGCAGTTATCATTCCAAGAGCTGCCGGTTTACGAAGCTTCCCATACATTTTCCCGAAGTTTATTGTTTATCCAATCACTGGGTTTGTCATTACATTTGTAGCAATGTTTATTTCATGGGGTGTGTCAACAGTTGTGTTTGAAGCTAATAATATTGCATTTGCAAATGTTTTCATTGCGGCGGTTTTAACCGGTGTGTTTATAATGTTTTATACTTGTTTTCATCTCACAATTGGCACAGCCACAGGAAAAGCGGGAATGAGTGCCGCAATATGTATAGTAGCTTCATTTTTACTGTCGAATATATTTGCTGTAGCAAATCTTGATTATATGTTTAATCCGTTTGCATTAAACTCTTTAGCTGCTTCCGTTACAGTCAGAGGTTCACTATCAAGCTCTGAAATCATGGATATTGTATTTACGATATTATTCGCATTAGGAATCATGGTTGTTGCGTACTTGATAGCTCTTTTCGCACAAAACGCTAAAAAGATTGACAATACAGGAAATGAAATAGAGTTATAGTAAAAATGGCTAACAAGAAACAACGTATTCAAATAATCGATGCAGCGCGTGGATTTGCTGTGTTTCTCATGGTTATTCACCATGCGTTTTACGACATTGCTCAGTTTCTTGATGGACCTTGGTGGCTTTATAGAAATCCGGTCTTTGATTTTTTGCAGTATATTTTTGTCGGTCTTTTTATCTTAATATCAGGGGTAGCCTCGCGTTTTTCCAAAAGTAATTTAGAGCGTGGAGCTATTGTATTTGTGGTAGCAATGGCAATAACATACGTCACAACACGTATGGGTATGCCAATTACTTTTGGTATTCTTCACTTACTTGGTTCTTTTATGATGTTTTACGGTATAACGCATAAACTGTGGGATAAACTACCAAGAAAAGTTGCTCCATTTATCTACATTTCTTTATTACTAATTAGTATCTTCGTATTGGAGCATTATTCACCGAGAGCGACAAATCTTGTAACAAGAGATGTATATTCAATTTTAGGGTGGAGGCAACAGGGTTTTATAAACTATGACAATCAAACAATACTCCCATGGATTTTTGTGTTTTTGCTCGGTACATGGATAGGTATTTATATCAAAGAAAACAAGTTCCCCAAGTGGTTTTACAGCTTCAAAATACCATTTTTCCCTCTGATCGGTCGCCATGCTTTATTAGTCTACATCCTCCACCAACCAATATTGTACGGTCTGATTATGTTGGTGCTGTGGTTTAGATGAGGAAAAAGTGAGGGGGTATATTGAATACTTACAGTTATACTTGCCATATTCTATAAGAAGATGTGAATACTTTCTTAGCATTTTGATTTTCCACTAGAGGGTTATGGTATAACAGTAATAGTAATATATCTATAAAAATTCCATTTAGTGCAGATTGTCAACGCTATGTAAAAAATATCTATAATTTGAATAACTTATTTCTTCTGGGAAAATGCATATATACATCAGAGTTTCATTAGCTGTTATATACATTATGTTATACCCATCGTCAAAATCCATTAAGACTTTTTCAACTGTTCCGGTTTTAATATCAAACAAAAAAACATTAACGCTAAAACCTTCCCACAAAAGCAGTTTATCGTCTTTTATATTTGCGCTAGTAGTAATTCTTAACATCTTTCCCGAGTGTATGTAAGATAAATAATCATCATCCTCAATTCTTACAATATACCCCCATGTGGAGTAATTATAAATATACGCAAAATCCCCAAACAACCTAAAGGTGTGAGGACGGTTTTGCAAAATTCTTTGCTCTGTTTCACCAAATGTAATAGTCCTAACAACTTTTAAATTTTCATCATATACTCTAATTACTATGTTGTCATCGCTTTGTGAATCATAATATATAACATATATCATATCGTCACGAATAGTATATGACAGATATTCAGAACCTTCATAAGATTCAATATTTACTTTTGTTTCTAATATAATCTCTGTTTTTTTAGTATCTAAGCAAAATGTTTCAAAATAACTAATTTCATAACCGTCCTCAAGTCTGCGTTTTAATGATAACAAACCGTCTTTATATGGCATAATATGAAATATCGGCTCTGAGTGCATATCTTCAATAAGACTAGTTAAGGAGTTTTGCTCTAAGTCAATCATAAAAATTGCGTTATATATTGCACCCATGTCTGTGTAAAGCGTTGAATCAAAATAAATTAAGTTATCTATAAAAGTAAAATCACCTGTTGACATATAGAAATTATGAAAAGTACCTATATGAACAAATGATGATGTGCTAAAGTAATATCTATAATAAATCCTATTATTTCTCTCTGCATCAGGGGCATTATTATTACCTTCAAATATTATACTATCATCAAGTATAGCTATTGCGTACAATTGTTTATCTCCAAAATCAAAGTACACCTCAGTCATATCAAAAATTTCATCTAGCGAACTGTTATCATCTATGTTAGGTGATGTAGTTTTACCATCATCATTGGGTAGTACATTACTACTACACGCAATTATAAACAAAGAACCAATTAAGAACACTAATAAAATAATCATTTTAGTTTTCACTATAATCACACTCAACCTTTGATTTTGCTAAATTAGTTAATAACAATATCCTTATAGTGTTTTGATTATACTATCTTTTTTTGCCTATTTCAATAGATTATACATAAATAATAAATATAAATGCATGATTGTTAAGATAGTTGGGTTTTTAGTAGTAGTTTTAGTAAATTAAAAACATTAAAAATATAGTCAATTTACATGTCAATTTACACGAAATCGACCTTGACGTGTTAATTTGCATATGATACTATATATTGTGTTTGTTGCACAGCAACACCTTAAGGAGTACTACATGTCGGTTAACAATGTTAGATTTATTGATCTTTTTGCAGGAATTGGTGGTATGCGAAAAGGCTTTGAACTAGCATGTAAAAGTAAAGATATTGTCGCAAAATGTGTTTTCACTTCTGAAATTAAACCCTCGGCTATTACTGTGCTAAAGCAAAACAATCCTAATGATGAAATACATGGTGATGTAACAAAAATAATACCAACGACTATACCTGATTTTGATGTGTTACTTGCGGGATTTCCATGTCAGGCATTTTCTTCTGCTGGAAAAAGGCTTGGCTTTTTAGATACAAGAGGAACATTATTTTTCAACGTAGAACAAATATTAAAAGAAAAAAAACCTTTTGCTTTTGTTTTAGAAAATGTTGAAGGTTTAGTTACTCACGATAAAGAAAATAGTAAAGACCAAATTGGCAGAACTCTAACTATTATATTAAATAGTTTATATGACTTAGGGTATAAAGTATCTTGGTGTGTATTAGATGCAAAATATTTTGGTGTACCACAGGAACGAAAAAGAGTGTATATTGTCGGTACAAAAACAAAAGCACCAAATCTAAACACATTTAAACAAAAGCACTCCTTGTTAAAAGATATTCTTGAAAAGGATTTACCTTGTAAAAAAAGTCATTTTATAGATTCACTTTTATCACATTACTCTCTCGACAATTTACATGGTATGTCTGTAAAAGACAAACGTGGTGGAGATAAAAATATACACAGTTGGGATATTGAATTAAAAGGAACTGTTTCAACTAAACAAAAAGAACTATTAAATTTGATGTTGCGTGAGCGGCGGAAAAAGAAATGGGCTGATGAGTATGGAATTGATTGGATGGATGGAATGCCCTTAACAATAAATCATATAAAAACATTTTTTGATTGTGACAATCTTGAGGAAGTACTAGATGATTTAGTTAACAAAAAATATCTTAAAAAAGAATATCCTAAGAGAAAGATAGATGGTAAAAGAGTTCAAGATAATCAACTTCCTATAGGATATAATATTGTAGCTGGTAAAAAATCTTATGAAATCAGTAAAATACTTGACCCAAACAGTCTTGCACCAACTCTTGTTGCAATGGATATGCAACATCTGTTTGTTGTTGATAATGCTGGATTAAGGAGTTTGTCCTTACGTGAAGGTCTTAGGCTTTTTGGATTCCCCGACGATTTTAATTTTGATGTTGAAAAAAATCAAGGTTATGATTTACTTGGTAATACGGTAGTAGTGCCTGTAATTGCAGCGATTGCAGAAAACTTATTAGACGAGTTTAAGAAAGAGGTATTAAATGAGGTTAACACCACAAGAAGTGTACAATTTATTAGTAATAGACGACAAGATATTAGAGTTGCATGGACAAATTAGATTTTTATTAGGTGATATTGATATCATCGTAAAGCAAAAAGATGTTGTTGGTAATATCATGCAAGAGTGGGTAAAAGGTTGGCTCGCTAATAAGAAAGTTGAATATGCTTTGAACGATAATTCTCAGATGCCTCCTGATTTTTATCTTAATCCGAGCAATAAAACTATTGGTTTACTTGAGGTAAAAGCATTTAATAGGAACGCTTCACCAGGATTTGATATAGCAGATTTTCGTATGTATATTGATGAAATTGTTAAGAAGCCATATATGTTAGATGTTGATTACTTAATTTTTGGTTATGATATGTCTGATGATGGTGTTGTAACGATACAAGATGTTTGGATAAAAAAAGTGTGGGAAATAACTCGTCGTATGAAAGATTGGCCTATCAATCTTCAAATCAAAGATAAAGTTGTACACAAAATAAGACCAGCCGTATGGTATAGTACAGCACGAGTTGAATATAACGTATTTGACACAAAAGAAGATTTTATTTCTGCATTAGAGGAAGCTGTATATCAAAATCCCGACACGAGAGATAGAGCAGGAACATGGAAAATAAAGTTTCTTGATGAATATGAAAAGCAATATGGAGTAAGACTTGATATACCTCGTTGGCAAAATGTATCTAACAGTTATGTTTCATCAAAGAAAGTACCATATAAACACAAAACAAAATAAGAATTTATGAGTGCGTTTTCTGATAATAAAAAATGTCTATCACTTTTGCAAAAATTACAATACAACGGATTTTACTCAATCGATTGAGTAAAATCACTCATGCAATTGAGTGTAAACGAGAGTGAGTATATGACAATCAAACAATACTCCCATGGATTTTTGTGTTTTTGCTCGGTACATGGATAGGTATCTATATCAAAGAAAACAAGTTCCCCAAATGGTTTTACAACTTCAAAATACCATTTTTCCCCTTGATTGGTCGCCATGCTTTATTAGTCTACATCTTGCACCAACCAATATTATACGGTCTGATTATGTTAGTGCTGTGGTTTAGATGAGGAAAAACGTGGGGATATATAGAATACTTCCGGTTTTACAGTTTAATAGAGTAAGCTATTCCGCATCGTTGGTTTTGATGATTTTCATCTGCGACAAATCAATATGAGATAAGCCATTTGCAGCGAGAATTGCTGCTATGTCGGGTTCGCCGGCTTCGTTTAAGGGTATATCCTCCGGTTTGATATAAATTGCTTTACTGTTTTCCATAATTTCACCTCCCGCTAATATTGTAAAGGCTATAAAAGTAGCCTTTCTTTTCGTACAACTCATCAAATGACCCACTCTCGCATATTTCACCGTCACGTAATGCGATGATACCGTCACATTGCTGCAATACCTCTTTGGTGTAACGATGAGTAACAAAAATGCACGTTAAATCAGATGTGTTGATTAAAGTCTTTTCTATGTTATACGCAGTTTCATTATCAAGATTTGCCATCGCTTCATCTAAAATTATAGCTTTAGCACCTTTTATTAATGCACGAGCAATAGCAATGCGTTGTTTTTCACCACCCGATAAAGTGTTGCCACTTTCACCTACATTAGCCAAAGATTCTACAGATTGATAAACATCATTAAGATGTGCTTTATCAATAACACTCCGGTATTCTTCATCAGAATATGGATTCTCAAGAGTTATGTTATTTCTTAGTGTATCATCTAGTATAAACACGTTTTGATGTATCATTGATATAGATTTATATAAACTTTCACGGTTAATGTCTCGTATTTCTACATTATCAACAAAAACGTGTCCAATATAATCATCATAATAACCCATGAGAATCTTTATTAGTGTTGTCTTCCCACTACCACTTTCACCCACAATTGCATATTTCCCACCTCGCTTAAAATCATAGGAAATATTTTTTAGTACAGCACCATCAAGACTGCCAGCGTTATCATTATTTACTGGTATGTTTCCTATTTGCATTACTTTTGCCTTTGAAATGTCGAAATTGTCAAAACCGTGCGAAGCTAACAATAGAGCGGTATCAATCTCTCCTGATTCGGTGAGAGGTAATTCTCCTTGATGTTGTACTAGATTTGCATCGTTGCTGTCAATTCCAACACTTTTTAATGTTTCTTCAATACTTCTTCCATCATTAGGAATTATATGCATTTTTGGTTTTTTCGGATTTACAATTGGTTTTTCATCAATTCGCTCATATTTATAAGAAAGATTCTCAACTTTTATACCATCGGAAAAATCAATAATACCATCTCTTTCCTGTGAGTTCTTAACAGTCATCATATCTTCTAAACCATCACGGATTTCTTTAGTAGACTTTATTTTAGATATATTTAGAGACACAAGTTGAATTGGTTGAATTATACTTGCACTTAACCCCGCAATTGCTATTACAGCTCCAATAGTAATACTTCCGGTAATAACAAAATAACCTGCTACCAGATAAGTTATGATCTGAGTGGCAACCAGAATTGTACCTGAAAAAGAACCAACTTGAACATTAACCTTACTCGCATTATAACGAGACTTTTCAGCACTAATAGCAGATTGAGAGAATTTCGCTTCAACGTTTTTCTCAATTCCAAAAGTCTTTATTACCTCAAAGCCTAGTAAAAAATCCTTGACTTTTTCATTAAGCTTTGCCATTGTGTTCATGTACAACATATTCGTTTGGCTGAGACGTTTTCCAAAGATGAATGGGATTATTAGAGGTGCAGAAGACAACACAAGAGCAATAATTGCGTTTACAGGACTTAATAGTGCCATAGCTGTCAGTGCAAATATCATTGTAGTTATATCTTTTGTTAATGCTAAAATGCTATTTATATAGTTATCGCTAACCATCTTAATATCATTATTTATTAATGATATATAATTAGCGCTATTAGACCTGTTAAAGTCAGAAATCTTTGTTTCTAAGATTGAAAAGAAAACATCTTTTTTAAGCTGTAAAACGGTTTTGTATGAAAAATATGCTACCATTCTTGAATATAGGAACAAAGCAATATAAAAGAATACAATAACTCCAATACCTATATAAGCTGAAATAAATAGTCTTGAAATCTCACCGGTAGCTATTGAGTCAATAATAAACATGACAAAAAATGAAATTGAAGTTGCTATTCCTTGTGTTACAATACCAAGAAACACTGTAATTGATAATGCAAAAGGATGTGCTAAAATATATTTTTTCAAAGTAAACTCCTCCTAGATTTATAAACGGTTTAATGTGGGAGCCATACCTGTTCAACTATAACTATTAATCTAGCAATGATGAGCTGTTAACCATTATATATATAGCTGAAACTCAAATCAAGAAATATTGATTTTCGGCTAGTAATAGTTTGTCATTTACAAATTACAGCTGAACAGGTTTATACTCCGAGATAACCAGGTTTAGAAAATAATAATAATTCAACCATTACCAACAATAATAATCATGTTAGAAACCTCTCTTTCCTAATATTTTGAATAAATATTGCGTTAGCAGAAATGAAATTGTGCACAAAAACATATCATCAACGAATTTTTCTTTTGACATTCGTGTAATCATTTGATTACTCTCCACGTGTTTGAACATACCATCTTTTTTACTTATGTCAATAGATTATACATAAATGATAGATATAAATGCATAATTGCAATACCTACGCTATTCTAATGACCTCATCGACTGCGTCTGCTACATCGGATGAGTGGGTTGCGATTATGATACAGGTGTTGTTTTCTCTTGCTGATTTGATAAGAAGCTCAATTATCCCTGATTGATTGGTTTCATCAAGGCTACCCGTCGGTTCGTCAGCGAGTATTATCTCAGGCTCGTGCGAAATTGCACGCACTATAGCCACACGCTGCTGCTCACCACCCGATAGTTCGATTACTTTTCGTTGCTGCTTTTTACCTGTAATACCAACATCATCTAAAAGCTGCTTGACATATTTTTTGTTGTTACCTGTTTTATACCTGCTGATTTCCATTGCAATAAGGGTATTGTCAACAGCATTATATCTGTGCAGTAAGTTAAACTGTTGAAAAACCATACCAATGCTTTTTGCACGATAATGGTCGCGGTTAATTGTTTTTAAATCAACTCCGTTATACTGTATTTCTCCATCAAGGCATACATCAAGACCGGCAAGCAGTGATAGTAAAGTAGTTTTACCTGAGCCTGATGACCCAAGCACAGCATATACCTTACCTGCTTCAAAGGATAAATTAAGATCCTTTATAACTAAGTCCCCTTTTCCGTATTTGTACGAAATGTTTTTTAATTCTAATAGTGACATGTTTTTTTTCCTTTCTTTTTAAGCTTTGTATTCTTGTAAAAGTCTTAGTGGTGCATTTTTTAACATCAACGCATTACATAAAATAGCTGAGATTGTAGTTATTGCTAATGCAAAATATAGTGTAACCAATACAGCATCAATTTTATACGCAAAAAGATTATTAAGCTCTGCTATAGCTGCTGATAAGTCAAGCTCCTCATCACCGCTTGGTAATAGTAATGTCATTGAGAAATATCTATGTAGAAACAATGCGAAAATATTTGCAACAATAAATGAAGCTGCTATAATCAAGACATTTTCTGAAAACAGTTTAATAAACGCTTTTATCTTACTCATTCCTAAAGCACGTAAGATACCCATTTCAGTACCTCTGCTGATACTAAAGAGATATTGAACAAATGGTAGAATTATGGTGCATAATAGTATCAAAAGTGTAGCTGAGGGTATCAATGATGGTGATGAGATGTGTATAAAGCGGCTGATAATAAACAGGTTAGTGCGTGGGTCCGGTTCATCATCGGGTTCCAGATTTATTGTTCCTGTGGCATTATTAATGTAAGCGAGTATATCAACAGATACAAGGTAAGTGTTGATTAAGAGTAAAATCACAGAAAATGAGATTATCAACAAAACCATATATATTATGGTGCGTGTCGGATATTTTAAGTAATTTTGAATTGCTGCTCTCATTGAAATAATCCTCTAAACTAATGCTTAGTCATAATTTTCATTGGCTCGTGACGGGAGATGAAGAAAACGGAGGCAAGGCCTATAATTACAGTTATAAGAATCGAAATGAGAAAAACTATTATAAATATATAAGGGTTCGTGGGTAAAAATGCTTCATGGACTGAGAGAAAATCCCTAAATGTTAACACATCAAAATAGCGACCTTCAACCTTACCAAAATTAGAAAACTGTATCATTAAGGCAGTATCTTCTAATGAATACTGATACCTTATGAAATTAAGAAATGTATTCCAATACACAATCATAGCAATAATAAATGCAAATGTTGTAACTACAAATATTTCACCTGTAATAAACATAGCTACGTTTATGCGCGGCATACCTCTTGTTCTGAAAACACCGATATCATAGATGCGGCTTTTAAGTACAAAGAATAGTATGAGTGTGCATAATACCAGACAAATAAGCGTTGCTATAGTTAATAAC
>JAITFS010000182.1 GCA_031281195.1 Oscillospiraceae bacterium | reverse complement strand
AAATCGACCCGAAAAATCCAAAATATGTAAAGGTGGTATGGGGAATTGGTTACAAAATTGAAAGGTTGGACAGCACGGACAACCGTTAAAATAGTAAGTTTTTTACTTATAATCGTGCTAACGGTTATTTCATTAAGCAGAGTTTACACATCAATAGCAAGATATGAGGAAACACAGATTTATCCTGATATTATTCTTCAAAACAATATTTCAAGCTCGCATTTTGTTACTCCACTTTATCACGCCGGTGTTGTTTCATTTTATGGTTCTGAGGAAGCAATTATTGCGGGTGAGTTTCTTGATTGGAGGGTATCTCATACTGTTCATCATGCTATTCCCGGTGAACACACTCCTTTTCCAAATTTTGATTTTAATTTTAGTTATAATTCTGATGATGTGTATACTGAATATAACAGAGAAACTTATGAATACTCTTATTACATACAAGATCAATTTATTATTGTTGAACAGTATGAATTATTGAGATCTGATGGACTGGAGCAGTATGCTGTATTTCACATATCACAAACGGATTCAAGTATTGATCTTGAAGCTGTAAAAGCACAATATGAAGAATATGCGATAAATCATCAGCTTTATCATGAGTTTCAACGAGCTTTGAATGTTCTAAATAACACTGAGGGACTACTGTATTTTATTGAAACAATAAACAGTAATGGTGATGTTTTTATATACAGTAATGTAACAACGGATCGTCAAACATTAGATTACTTCGAATCACGCCCTGCCTTTTTGACTTTAACCAAGAACCAATCACTTTCTATTAACTCTAGTGATAATGAATATGATCACTACCGTTTTCTTTATCATATTGATTGGGAATCCATTAGCGGCAATATTGGGTTGGCTTTTACATCAAGAACAATAAGTGCTTTTAATAATACTGCTCAAGCAGTACGTACAGGGTATATTATAGATTTTAGTATCATGGCTGTATGTATTGTTTTAAGCTTAATGTTACTTATTGTGCTGTTTCTCGGAGCAGGCAGGAGGTACATCACTGAAAATGGGGAAGCGAATGTAAATACTTCGAGTGAAGGTTCATCTGAACGTGTAGTTCATTTTTTACCGATAGATAAACCATATCTTGATATTTCACTGGCGTTACTTATAGGGTGGGTTGTTTTTGTGTTATATTTTATTATAAGCACAAATCTACTGGATACTATATGGAGAAACATGAACTTCACAGCAATGGATATATTGATAGCAATAGTTACAGTTTTGCTTTTAACACCGGCATTGTTACTTTTATTAAACTTTATAAAACGTATAAAAGCCGGAAAGTTTTGGAAACATACTTTAATTTTTGCAGTACTAAGCTTTATTGTACGAATACTAAAAGCTCTATGGGCAGGTGTTCCTCTCACCGGTAGAGTTATCATAATCACCATCACAGCATTTCTAATGCTTTTTACTATTGCAGTTACGAGTACCAGTTATTACTCGGGTTATACCATGCTTTTAATAATAGTATTTTGCATTGTTGTTTTTGTACGTCTTT
This sequence comes from Oscillospiraceae bacterium, assembly GCA_031281195.1. GTDB lineage: Bacteria > Bacillota > Clostridia > Oscillospirales > Oscillospiraceae > WRMH01. Next base: position 18,714 of record JAITFS010000182.1, on the reverse strand, counting down.
CACTTTATGCAAAACGTATTAGAGCGTTGTTTATTGGTTCAAAAAGAGCGAGTGGTGGTGACTATAGCACACCTATACAAATTCGCGGTGGTGAGCTTGGCAGTATTGCTCACTCTATCAACAACATTTCTGCGGGAATTAATATAGCTGTTGAAGACCGGTTAAAAAGCGAACGCTTAAAAACTGAGCTTATAACAAATGTTTCTCACGATATTCGCACACCTTTAACATCGCTTATCACTTATACCGACCTATTAAAAACTGAAGGTCTGGATAGTGAAAAAGCCCCTGAATATTTAGAGGTTTTGATACAAAAATCTCAACGCTTAAAAATCTTAACGGATGAATTGTTTGAAGCGGCAAAAGCTGTGACAGGGAATATTGATGTAAATCTCTCAGAGCTTGATATAGTGTCGCTAATAAATCAAGTGTTAGGAGAGCTTGATAGCTCGGTAAAATCCTCGGGGCTGGACTTACGTATAAATCTTTTGGATAAGCTAATGGTTAAAGCTGATGGCAGACTTATGTGGCGCGTTCTTGAGAACTTGATGTTTAATGTGTTTAAGTTTTCGCTACCAAACTCCCGTGTATATATCGATGTAGCTAAACATGATGAGCACTATGCACGTATTGATATCAAAAACATATCTGCTGCCGCATTAAACTTTGACCCCTCAGAGTTAACCGAGCGGTTTAAGCGTGGTGATGATTCTCGCAGTGATGGTGGTGCAGGTTTAGGTCTATCAATTGTGCAAAGCTTTGTAGCTGCGCAGCATGGATGGTTTACAATATCAATAGACGGCGATTTATTCAAAGCCACCGTAATGCTCCCGTTAAGTTAGAATCTTTGTTTTCTTCGTCGCTTGCGTTTTACAGCATTTATAATCATTAATAAAACTGCTAAGGAAAGAAAAAATATTGCTACCCAAATCGCTGTTTTAGCAATAGTTTGTAAGTTTTGTGTAACACTGATAAGCTCACTAACAGAGCCACCGATACGCCCATCCTCCATAAAGTTTACTCTTGCGGTTAGCTCTAATAAGGTTTGCTCAGAAAAACTAAGTGGCACAGATATTGTAGATTGATAATTTATACCGGTTACAGGAGAATTGGAGTCAATAATCTCGCTTGTTGGCATAGTGAGAGTTATAGCTCCTTTTCCTGTTTCTAAAGCAAAATCTAACTCCTCTTTAAGTTGAGGTGATAGTTCAACAACATTTGACAATCGTAAAATCTGCGGAATATCAGCCATTGCACTAAAAATATATTTTTCTTGCCGGTCAAAACGTAATAACGCCATATCAACCATCATAAATGGTGTTATTCTTTCGTCGGTTAACATATCTTCAAGTGACTGATATGCTTCATCGAAGCTATCGTTTGCTACTCGTTTAGTCATCATTAGTCTATATGGCACTTCATCTGTCCAAATCTGTACAGCAAATCCATGCTCCTCTTGATATAACCAGCCTAATCTATTTAACGCATACAAAAGCTCATCTTTATAACGCAAATCTTTTTCACTCAGGTCAATGTTTATATCGTAAGTTAAATATGATGTAAAATCTGCTTCAATACCAATGTTTATATTAAACTCAATACAGCCTGATAATAAAAACAGTAGTATCAGCAGTGGAAGTATTAAAAATAATCGTTTAATTTTCATATTTACTCCCAAAAATCGAAATCATAATCGAGTTTATCTGATATATAATATGTGCCATCGGGCAGTTGAGCTACCACAAAGAAAATCTTTAAACCATGTGCAATTTCATCATTTAACCATGTTATGCTATCTAAACTGGAAATAACATACTCACCAATAACAGCAGATGCAGTTTGTCCGGGCCAAACAGTTTTTATACCCCTTGCAGACTCCAGATAGTTTTGCGGATCATAAAATGCAAGTGTATATATTGCATCACGATAAGGTGTATTCCATGTTATAACATAGTGAACAAATGTACGAGAGCCTGTAGTCAGATTATGACTAATCTCATTTCGTTTTATCTGCAAAGTGATTTCTTGCTGTGCTTGCTCCGGTATACGAGGAGCAGCGTCAATAAAGCTGTAAAAATACGCATCCAACCCCGGTACATCAATCGCAAGAGGCAGCATCATATTTGCTTGCGGAAAAGCATTACGTTCTCTTGAATTTCTTACATCACTTTCAACTCCGTTTAGTCTTTGTTGAACATCTACATAGTTTTCAACTCTGCGTGTGGTTGGTGACCCCATTAGTTGTAAATAATCCTCTGCAGCTACCTCAACTAAAAAACGATGGTGATTATATAAATCGCTGCCGGAAGCTAAGGTTGTAATCAAATCAAAGTATTCAGCTCTTCTAAGACGTGCATACGCAGTGTTTTCAAGATTTCTGCCTTCACGCATTTCTACATTAAACATATAATAATAAGTATAATGATGCCCATATTCGTGGCTTAAGCTGGTTGCGATACTTTCTATTGTTGTTTTATTATCTCCATCATAAACCTGGATACTACCTGTATCTCTGGGAAATTGAACAGCAAAACCCTCAGGAAATGCAGGAAATAAGAAAAATATTTCTGCTCCCATTAAGCTCGGTGAATATGTAGCTGCCGCATATTCATCCTCATGTGCATATACAACAATTTCTGTTAATGCGAATATTTCATCACCATGAGCATTTAGCTTTAACTCATGATATAAAAGCTCCAGCATTTCTTCATTCCAAGCTTCCGAGTGGCTTATAATATCAAAACCCTCAGGAGCTTTAAAAAAGTACAGAGCATCATCACGGCTAAAGCTTGGTACAAACGGGTCTGCTTTTGCGGCACTATTTATAAATGGATTAGGGGTGTATTCAAGAAAAGCAGCGTCCGCATCATCAAGAGAGTTTTGATACAACTCTATCTCATTGGTATAATAGTTGTTTGCAAGAAGTCCACCGCAAAGTGTTGCAATTCCAATTATTATTAAGAATACTATAAGCGGTTTTCTTGTTTTTTCTCTACGCATAGTTTATTTCCCTGTTCTATTTTCGCGTTCTTCTTTTCGCTGACCTATTAGGACATTCGCAACTGTAATTACAATAAAAATTCCAACACCGGCAAATATTAACAATTCACCCGGTAATGATCCTGAATTATCAAGTATTTTTATCACTCTGCCATTCGGTTTGCTTTGTATATTAGGGTTTGTTTGTAAATAAGCGGTAAAAGCTTCTTCATCACTGCCAAAATAAACTAACATTCCGTCAGACGGCATTAAGTCAAAACCATCTCCACCATAAGCTAAAAACTCAATTGTTGCAACTGTGTACGTTTTGTTTGGATCGATTTTTGAACCATTCTCCAGTGTTGCACTTTTTACCCTATTTCCAACCTTTGCACTTGGGTCAAAAGTTACATTTATTCCGGAAACATGTATAAATTGACCTGCTTGCTCAGGGTACTCGCTCAAACCATGCTCTAATGCACTCAGAAGCTGTAAGCCTGTGATATCAACAGTTACCAATATATTAGAAAATGGCAAAACATCAAGCAGATGCCTAAGTGTTATGTCTCCGGCAGGAATACTGTCACGTATAGCACCACCGTTTAACAAAGCAATTTCTGCACCTGTTGCCCACCGCATGGAGTCTGTAATCAGATTTGAAAGATTAGTTTCACCTGTTCTGACAGATTGTCTTTCTCCGTCTAAGAAAACAGGTGTATGTCCTACAATTTTACTTGTAAGGTTATTTATTTCATTATCCCAAAACTCTATTAGTTTTACAATATTCTCATCTGCGACCAAATCATCATTAACTTCAATAAGTCTTGCGGTTTTATTCACAGTACCATTAGTTATTGTAATTTCTACAATTCCGATATACCAGCCATGTTGACCTGCTTGCGCAATAAGTGTATCACCAATCATCAAACCGTTATCTAATACAGTGTGGCTATGACCGTCAATAATTATATCAATTCCATGAACATCAGCCAGCATGTCAGCACGGTTTATCGACTCAGATTTTTCATCTATACCTATATGAGTGAGAGCAATTATTATATCGCATCCGTCCGCTTTGAGAATCTCTACCATTTCTGTTGCAATAGTTTTTGGATCATCAAAGAATAAACCTTCTGTAAAACGCGGGTCGGTGGAAAACACAGTTTCAGGGGTTGTTATACCAAAAACTCCTACCTTGATTACATCCATTGGGAAAACAACATATTGCTGAAATAATGGTGTACCATCTAAGTTTTTTATATTTGCTGATAAAATCGGAAAATTTAAAATACCAAGAGCGTTAAACTCAAGCAAACGCTCCAATCCATAGTTAAAATCATGATTACCGAGGGCCATAGCACTATAACCAACAGCGTTCATAATCTCTGCCATTGCTTCACCTTGTGTAAGAATAGCAGCGGTTTGTCCGTGTAATGTGTCCCCTGCATCTAAAATAAGTACGTTTCCATTAGTGTTTTTTGCTATTTCAGAAACATAAGGGTTTGCTCCCATTCGCCCATGCTGGTCGTTTACATGGATAATTGTAAGTGTAACCTCATCTTCATTTGCACCAGCAGTTAATAACGGCAGAAATACCAGTAGCAGGATAACTACTGTTGTTATAAATAAGGATTTAATTTTCAACATTTGTTTTGCCACTCCTTTAAGCATTATTATACAGTATTTGCTTTACTATTACAATCGCTTATGCTAAAATAACCGACATAAAATAATGAAAAGGAGCGTATAAAATTATGAATGAAAAAGGTATTACTTTCTTAGTAACCGCAGACCAAATCGGCATTAGTGAAACCGGAGCAGGGCAGAACTTAATGAAGATATTTCTAGGCACTCTCGTTGAGACATCAAAAACTCCCAGTTATATCCTACTTATAAATACTGCTGTTAAGCTTGTTGCAGATGACTCTTATGCATTAGACAGCTTAAAAGCACTTGTAGGAAGTGGTTGTACAATTCTGGCTTGTGGAATGTGCCTAGACCATTATGGCGTTGCAGATAAACAAGCAGTTGGAAAAAGGTCAAACATGGTGGACATTCAAGCTGTTATCAACTCAGAAGCAAAAACAGTAACCTTGTAGACTACATCATATCAGGGTATAGGACAGGTCTGATTAGATAACAGATTAGTACATAAATCGTCAGTGCGATTAAAATAATGTGCATGATATATTCGTTTTTTATTTTCCCATAAATCTTGTGGAAAAATGGCCCAAGAAATTTCACACCCAATACACCAAGCACTCCCCATGCAACAGAAGACCTTAAGCAAACTCTGCCTTGAAAGTTAAGCAAACGGTCAGAATAATCCCACAGCACCTGACCTAACACATACTCGCAAAATACCGCTGCGGTATACTCAAAAACAGTCATAACAGCCATACATGCAAAGAATAGTAATACAATATTCTTTGCAAATGGCTTAAATCCCCATAATATTATCACTCCGCCAACGCCGTATATCATAATAAACGGCAGTCCCCATATTATCGGGAAATCATATATTCTTGTGACAAAGAGTATTCCTCTGTCCGTAATTTCACTCATAGTTATGACAACTACTATTGTTTCAAAAAACCAACCAATAATCCCGCATGCAATAAAGCAAAACAAGATTTCATAAATCGTCTTTTTATATTTTTCATAAAACTTGGTGATTGTGTTCATAGCACTTGGTTTCACCTGCCTTATTTAGTATATATCTTTATAAAAACAATGGTCTCAAATACGGTTAATAATAACAATAAAGCAAATATATAATGCTGACAAATTCATAAAAAACCATCGGGGAGGGTTCGCATTAGTTCCTTATGGCGGAGAGATGAAAGCTACAAAGTATTGTTTGTATGTTTTATCTAATAACAATCCATATACCGTTCTTTTTGGCACCCATGCGATCAAGTCTTCCTTCTTTCTTTAAGTCTGCAATAACATCCTGCACAGTCCGGCGCGATTTATCTATTGCTAAAGCTACCTCTATTTGTGTGGCACGTGGATTAGCTGACAAATAGTCTAATATCGCACCCTGTGTTAAAGCGCAACCATCGTTGTGCTTTAAATTGCGCTTTATTTGCGCTTTATTTTTTCCAATCTCATATGAATACTCATCATCAAGCGGAACTATGATGCGGAATACATCACCATCTATTAGCTCTGGGTTTTTACCGGAATATCGTGGTACATAGTGATAAAGTCGCTTTGTGCCGGAGCCAAGTTCGTCCGCAAGCCAAATGTTACGAAAAAAAGCAGCTATTTTTGGATTTTTCGACTCAGGCTCAATGTTGTTTGGCGTGATAATATCGCCTGTGACAGCTCGATTTGCATTTTCGACATACATTCTATCTTTTTCAATAACAAACTTTGCATAATAAGAGCTTGTGAACTCACGATGCACCAATGTATTCACAAGAATTTCCCTTGATATAATACCTCGTAAACTTGTGCGCGAATCACCCTCGATGTAAAATTTATCCAGTAAATGTTTTTCTGCAAACATCATTAGCTGATCATAGCTCTCAATTAAGTTGGTCTGTACAATAATCCTGTCATCATAACGGTCTAGATTGACTTTGCGTAGAAGAGCATCTGTGCGATAAGCAGGAGAGACAGACTTAATGACATCGTCTTTACCAAGCAGCATCACTGCTGCTAGATTATATCCTTTCTCTCCCGTTTCCTTATCCTCGCCGTATAAGCCTGCACTTCTGAGCAACTCCAAATCATCCATCTTTTCCCACTCATGATTTGGGTTGCGATTTAGTGCCATCCGTCGTACCCTGGGTAATAAATCTAGCCGTAAATCTGCCTCTGTTACATACGCATATACTTTCTTCTCAGTGAATATTCTTTGTTTTCGTATATACATCTGAGCGATTTGCCCGGTAGCCGTTACTTTTACATCAGAATCGTTTACGCGGTCATATATTACCTTTTTGTATCTGTGTACCTCTGAACTCTGTGGGACATGAATCCGAATTATTGTTTCACCTTCATATTCTATAATCTCTGGTGATAAGCAAATAGTAGGTGATATGACATCAGGATTGCTAATCATGCTAATGAAATTATTTATCAACTCTGGCGCAGCTTTGACCGACAAGCCATGAACAAAACCATCGTCATCAACACCAAGAAAAATATCTCCGCCGAAGCGATTCAGAAATGAACACACTGTTTCATAAGTATCGGACTCGATACCGTTGGAACACTGTTTGAACTCAACAGCTACTGTTTCGCCTATGGATAAGATTTGTTTTAGTTTTTTTGTATTCATATTCGCTCCTCGCTGGTTTATACTTCAAACCACTACCACAGGTACAATGCTCATTATTACTCATTTTCACGATTTATCCTCATTAATGATTTTATAGAACTTTCCTCTGAAGGGTCGTTTGTGCCAAGTTCACCACGGAAGGCGCGAGCGAGAATGGTTTTTTTCATAAGCTCGATTTTATCAATGATGTTACACAACTCACGGGCACGCTGTTCTTTTTCAAACAGGCTGTCGAGAATGCGGACGATTTCTTGTTGTTCCTGCTTTGTAGGTAGGCAAATTTCGATGTTACAAACAAATGTAGAGCTTACGTTACCCTGATTTACCCCGCCCGTTTCCTTGCTAAAAAAAACATCACGGAATATATCCGATCGTAAGTAATGGAGCAGAAATAATGGTTCCACATTTTCAGGTGTCAACGACAGAATCCGCTGATTTACAAGGAGTTTTTCATTAAAATTGATAAGTACAGCATATCCATAATCACGCTTGTATTTTGTTCCTGTCAAAGTTAAGAGTATGTCATCTTTCTTTACTAAAAACTTCTCCAGAATAACTTCGTCAAGTGACTCTTTGCTCATGAAAACCGGTGCCCTTGATGTATCTAAAAGCCCATTATACAGGTTTCCCATGCGTATAACCTGATAGCCTTCGCCAATGAATTTCTTGCTGTCAAAAGCATATCCGCTTCTCATTTTTGCCACTTTCTTCAGCGGCTTATTTTCCCAACTATCCATCCCCACACCATTTTCTTCACGCCATCCGGCTGTCAGTTCGCCGGTGAAGGCTTTGTGGAGAATCGTAGCTTTGCGGGTTTCAAAGCTGTCAAGGGCTGATTGCACCAGTTCTTTTGCACGGTTGAGTTTTTGAAACAGGCTCTCGATACGCTCGATGATGCGGTGCTGTTCGGGTAGCGGTGGGAGAGGAATATTATGTGCTTTGATTATTTCCTGTGATATATTTGGTTGTGCACCACCTTTGCCTTTTTTTATAAAGGAATCTTTTTGAGATAACGCATAATAAAAAAAGAATTTGAAGTAAAGTGCATCAGAAGGCACACCACAAGCGCAGGCTTGATTAGTAGCGGCAGGTACTGCCATAATTGCAACTTTACCAATAGTTGCACCATACATCGCAATAACAATGGTATTTTTTGGAAATATCTTTGCACTTGACTCTTCTAACGCTAACTCAGTTATTTTTTCTTCGGTATTGTGTATAAATGTGTTATTTAACTCACCAGTTTTTATCCAGAAAATATCTCCACCATAATAATCGGAGTTTTTGCGTGAAGGTGTTCCACCAGAACCCCACTTTGCGACTATTCCCAACCTCGTCCACACCCAATTATCCGGCACCGTGTACGGCTGATCGCTTTCAGGCACCAGTGCTTCGGTTAGGCGTTCTTCCTCTGTGAGTGTTTTATTTTTTGTCTTTGTTTTTGCCATTTTCTGTCCTTGTATTGTTCCAAGTGGACAAAATGTCCACTTGGAGCGACCTATTGCAATCAGTAGCTTTTTAATTCTTTAACTACGCTATTAATTAAGTCGACTGCTTCTTCAAGTTTTGCTGCGATTTCAGTGCCGCTTTCAATCGGGTCTTGCAGGTTATCATAGTCTATAATGCTATCATCACGAATTAGCCCAATATCTAAGCTGTCGCCTTTTGCACCAATTTGCTCTCGTGTGAACTTGCTCCAGCGCTCATCAGATACAACACTTCTATCATCGGCATTATATGCTTTTACGAAATCGTCGAAATGCTTGGGCATAAGCGGTGAGGTTTTGCCGAAGCTCTGCATATTTGTACGAAGGTCATAAATCCATACTACTTTAGTATTGTCTTTCTCCGCTCTGCCGCGTGTGAAGAAAAGCACATTTGTCTTTACGCCCTGAGCATAAAAAATACCGGTTGGCAGACGAAGAATTGTATGTAAATCGCATTTATCCATCAGGTCGGCACGTATTCTTGCGCCGTCGCCGTCGGCAAACAGGACGTTGTCGGGCAAGACCACGGCAGCACGAGCTTTTCCGGTTTTCTTTAAGCTGCGGTATATATGCTGCAAGAAGTTAAGCTGCTTGTTAGAAGTCGGGAAAGTAAAATCATCGCGAGTGGCGCGCTCTCCGCCTTTTTTTGTTCCGAATGGCGGATTTGTCAGTACAACATCAAAGTCGTTCATACTTTTTCCCAGATTGGTGAGAGTGTCCGCCAGTAATATCTCACCCTCGATATTGTGAAGCATCGCATTCATTAGTGCAAGACGGTGAGTATCATGAACTAACTCGCAGCCGCTAAAGGCTTTGTTTATTTGGAAGTTTTGCTGATCAATACTGAGTGTATGAAGTCCGGAGGTATTATCCTTAATATATTTATCAGCAGCAATCATAAAGCCAAAGGTACCGCAAGCCGGGTCATTACAACGCTCGCCCGGTTGTGGTGAAATGAGTTTCACCATAATATCTATCAATACACGCGGTGTGAAGTATTGCCCCGCGCCTGATTTTTTCTCATTTGCATTTTTTTCGAGCAGCCCCTCATATAAATTGCCGAGCCCTTCCTCTTTTGCAGAATACCAGTCGAGCGAGTCGATATTAGTGATTATCTTATCAAGGTTTTTAGGCTCATCAATGTTAGAGCGAGCACCGGCATATATCTCACGTATGCGCTCTTTACAGTTTTCACCCAAGTATTGTAAAAGTTCGTTATAGAAGTGCTTAAGTTCTATTCCCTGTTTTTTGACAAGTTTATCCCATCGATATTGCTCGGGTATTTGACCGTCTGTATCGGTTTCTTTTGTCATTTTCAAAAAGAGGATATATGTAAGCTCTGTAACATACTGATGATATGTGATTCCGTCATCACGCAGCACATTACAGAGATTCCAGAGTTTAGCGACAATTTCTTGGTTGTTCATTATGCGATATTTCCTCCATCATCGTATAGATATCTGTTTAATTCCAGCAGATAGTCATTTAGTTTGCCGTTAAATACCCTATCAATACGGGAAAACCCGCCGCCCTGCGTCTTGAATGCTCCGGTGTTAAAGGTATCTTGGTCAATGATTATCTCTTTTTGAAGAGTTTTTTCAATGCGGTCAAGCCAGTCTAATTGCATCCTTGTAAAGTCGTGATTTCTGCGAAGTTTTTCCACAGCGGACTTTATTCGTTCTTCACTGCTGATGAGTGGTGAACCAATTGCATATCTGCGGATGTAGCTGATAATATCTGCGGCTATATCCTCGTTTTTCAGCTCCCGCCATGCTGTGTTTAACTGTCTCTCATTGAAGTTGTTCTCATCCAGTATCAATTTGAGGCTTTTTAGACTCTCCCGTGTCAGTTCTTGCGGTTTGGTGCAGACAACTTTCAGCGCAGCCATTGTGTTTATATTACTCGTAATAAACTCGTCAAATTCTTCCAGATAGTCCTCCGGCGACTTTCCTTTTCCATAACCGCGTGTGTGCTCGGATACTGCATCATCATGATTGGAAATAACTGTATATTGCGGTGTCCTCTCTCCTTCATCGAGAATATCAAACAGACGTTTACTCCGAAGTGCAATCTCTTTTGCTTCCTGCGGATTAATCCCGGAGAGTCTTTCGGTAAACTGTGTAGGATCGAGTCCGCCTGATAGCTCAATGAAGTGTCTTAGTGCATCCTCTTTTAGATCACGTTTTTTACGATGTATCTTAGCAATGAGTACATCTATCTGATTTTTTAGCTGTTCTTCGGTTTCCAGGCTTTCTAATCCATTAAGTAAATCATCAAAAGAAGTTTTCTGATTTTGTACCACCGGCTTCATGTTACTGACAGGTTCCAGAGACTCATAAACACCAACTGTGTCGTAGATTTCAAAATGCGTCTTCTTTATTCTCGGGCAAAGACGTGTAGCGCGCCCCATCATCTGCTCAAATAGAATCCTTGACTTGACTCTTCGTATGAACACAAGTGTTGTTATTTCAAGTACGTCGATTCCTGTCGTCAGCAGATCTACCGTGACTGCAATATTGGGATTGAACTCATTTTTATACCGCTTAACCGCATTTAATACTTTCTTTGGATTTCCACCGCCAATGCTGCCGGTTATTTTCATAATTGCATCGTTTGGTATACCCATAGGCTCATATATTTCTTTAAGAATTTTTACAATTAAATCGGCGTGGTCGTCGTTTGCAGCAAAAACAAGAGTCTTTCCGTCACCTTCCGGATTAATGCCTTTTGCAATTTCTTCAAGAACAGCGCGATTGAAATTTTCTGTTATCACATTGCGATTAAAACTCTCAACATCAAAGCTGAGTTCGTCCTCTAACTCATCAATGTTTGTGATTTCACCTGTAATCGTATCAATAATCGGGACGGTTTCGCCGGGTTTAAAGATGATGCCTTTTTTACTGAGCTCCGTTTCTATTATATGAGGCACATCGTGGTCAACAAGATAGCCTTCGATAACAGCGCGGCGATAAGAATACTCAAACACAGGCTTTCCAAAGATTTCAGTTGTGTGAAGTGCAGGGGTTGCGGTAAGTGCGATTTTTACTGCATCGAAATACTCGATTACTGTTCGATACTTACTGACATAGTCAGTCTGATCGCGGAACAATTGCTCATCATCGCTCATATCTTTGTCGAGAATATATCCGCGGTGTGCTTCATCAATAACTATCAAATCATAATCGGTGACTGACGGCATGGTTTCAGTGTCGTTGTAAATAACACGCCTTACCAGACTCTGTACCGTTGCTACATGAATTTTTGTCTCTTTGTCTATCTCATTGTCGTCAAGTTCTTTAATGTCATATATCTTATCAATCGTCAGAAGTTCTTCGATTTTCACTTCTTTGAAAACGTCTTGCGCCTGCTCACCAAGTGTAGTCCTGTCTACAAGAAAAAGAACTCTTTTGAAACGCTCCGTTTCTAAGAAACGATAAATCATGCCCAACACAGTTCTGGTTTTTCCTGTGCCTGTTGCCATTGCCAAGAGTACTGTCTGTTTACCTTCGATGATTGCCGCTTCCGCTTTTTCTATGGCTTCGATTTGATACGGTCGTAGATTAAGACCGTCTTTGTCCGCCATAAGGTCATATGATGTTTCGGCGAGCTTCCGATTTGAAGCAGCAATGTCTTTTTCTAGCATATCCAATAAACCCTGAGGGTCAATCCATCCCTGCAGAGCTCTGGGAATATTTACTTCGTCCCGTGCATCACGAAACCATATACCGGATTTTGTTTCCAGTTGCTTTAGATATGGTCTGCCGTTTGTGGCAAATAGAAACGGTGCTTTGTATTCGTCCCACGAGTTAATAACGTACTTTGAGTGTTCATCTTTAATTCCCATACTGTAGTCACGGCACTGGTTATCTATTACCGAAGGCACATCCCTATGATTTGCCTTTGCTTCAATTACTCCAAGCAACTTAAGATCTGCAAAAAGTGCGTAATCAACACTGCCCCAACTACAGACTGATGAATCTGTAGGCCATTCAGCAATGGCAAGATATCGCCCCTTCTCCGGGCGAGTGCCTTTTGAGTATCGGAGGTTTTCAGTATCCGCTTCCCACCCTACTCTTCGCAGTTGCTCATCTATCAGATAACGGGTTTCTCTTTCTGATAATCTTAGGTTGTGTATTGATCTACCGGCACGCTTTCTGCGCTCTGAGGCAGCGACGTTGGTATCCACCGATGTTGATAAAGTTGAGGCTTTTGCTTTTTCTAGTTCTGCGATATGCTCTTCCTTTTCCTTAAGCAGTATGTCAATATTCTCTGCTGTTTTATCATCCGATGGCAATATAAACTGTATTGTCTGAAATTGATAATCACCATACGTTTGCATAAACCAGATAGAAAGTGTATGAGCAATCTCCAGCAAGATTTTTGCATCATCCAAGCAGTCATGCCCTTCATGGACAGCGATATTCCGCTTTGTTCGCAAGGCATACAGCATGTCGCTAATGTCGCGCGGCAGCATACCTTCCTTTTTTAGTAGTTTTATTCTATTTGCCGGTGTATCGACAATCTCAGGAGTTTCAATGTTGTCAAGTTCAAGCATGTATTTTACAATTGTCTCCGCCATCATACCAAGTTTATAAATGCAGGTGTTCGGGTCGGAGTACAGATAACTCTCGGCAAGACTGCCTTGTTTTTCAAGTGCCGGAAAGCGTTCTGCTAAAAACAAAAAGTTTTCTGTCAAAGCCATGCCCACCTCTTCTCAATGTTGTTATTTACAAGTATTTTACTTCATTTTTCAGCGGTATTCAATATAAAGATATTTATGAGTTTTTCATAAATCGTCTTTTTATATTTTTCATAAAACTTGGTGATTGTGTTCATAGGCTTAATAGATGTTTAATTAATTATGGCGGAGAGAGAGGGATTCGAACCCTCGGTAGGTTGCCCTACACAGCATTTCCAGTGCTGCACCTTACGACCACTCGGACATCTCTCCACACCAAGTAATATAATAATTTAAGTGTATTGTAATGTCAATTTCTTTTTTTGCTTGACATGAGGGTAGCAAAATAATAGAATATATCAGATGAAGATATAGAGAGGTTTGACACGCTATAGTTCGAAACGTCAAAAAGACGGCAAATATTGAACAATATAGGTTTTTGAATACTACTTAACATCTTTCATACTTTTTTATCTTTCCGAAATGGAGGTTTACATAACATGCCCGAATCATTAAATTTTCTATTTTACATTTTCCCTGTAGTAACACTAATTATAGCAGCAATCATCTTTTTCCCACTGGGAATCCTCTACCGCAAGAAGGTTTCAGAGCGCGAAATACAAAGCGCGGAAGAAAAAGCAAAAAGAATTATTAACGATTCTATCAAAAACGCAGAGAACAAAAAACGTGAAGCATTACTCGAAGCAAAAGAGGAAATACACAAAGACCGCAGCGAATATGAACGCGAAGTAAAAGAACGACGTACAGAAATCCAAAAACATGAGCAAAGACTTCGGCAAAAAGAAGAAATGTTCGACAAAAAAACCGAAATAATCGAGCAAAAAACAGAAGCAATCGAAAGAAAGAGAATCGACCTCGACAAGGTTTACGAGGAAGTAAACGAAGTCAAACGTAACCAGTTTGAAATGCTCGAAAAAATATCCGGTTATACTATTGCCGAAGCTAAAGCATATCTTATAAAAAATCTCGAATCCGAAGTTACTCACGAAGCGGCTATGAAAATAAAAGAAATCGAAGACCGCTTAAAGGATGAAGCAGAGCAAAAAGCAAGAGAGCATATCTCGCTTGCTATTCAACGATGTGCAGCAGACCATGTTGCAGAAGTCACCGTATCGGTTGTACCTCTGCCTAACGACGAAATGAAGGGTCGTATAATAGGTCGTGAGGGTCGCAACATACGTGCCATCGAAACGCTCACAGGTGTTGACCTTATAATTGACGACACACCGGAGGCTATCACACTGTCCGGTTTTGATCCTGTTCGCCGTGAGGTTGCCAGAATATCACTGGAAAAACTCATTCTTGACGGTCGTATTCACCCTGCCAGAATCGAAGAAATGGTAGAAAAAGCAAAAAGAGAAGTTGAGCAAACAATAAAATCAGAAGGTGACCGCGCTACATTTGAAACAGGCGTACATGGTTTGCACCCCGAAATTGTTAAGCTTCTTGGCAGAATGAGATTCCGCACAAGCTTTGGACAAAATGTCTTAAACCACTCAATCGAGGTTTCACATATTGCCGGTCTTTTAGCGGCAGAGCTTGGCGTTGATGTTATGACTGCAAAACGTGCAGGTTTGTTACATGACCTTGGCAAAGCAATCGACCATGAAACAGACGGTAGCCACGTCACTATCGGTGTTGACCTTGCAAAAAAATATAAAGAAAACGATGAGGTTTTGCATGCAATTCACGCACACCACGGTGATGTTGATGCAAAAACAATCATTGCCTGCATAGTACAAGCATCAGATGCAATCTCGGCTTCACGACCGGGCGCAAGACGTGAAAATATCGAAAGCTACGTCAAACGTCTTGAACGTCTTGAAGAGCTTACAAATGGCTTTAGAGGTGTTGAGGGTTCTTATGCAATTCAAGCAGGTAGAGAGATTCGTGTAATGGTAAAACCCGAAGAGGTTACAGAAGACCAAATGATCTTAATGGCACGTGATATTGCCAAAAAGATTGAGGATGAACTCGAATATCCGGGTCAAATCAAAGTAACTCTACTACGCGAGAAAAAAGTAGAAGATTATGCTAAATAAAAAAATATTGTTTTAGTTTCACTAATCGCTTAGCATTATTAATTATTAATTGTTAATTATTAATTGTTAATTATTAATTCTCATTATGAATTATGAATTTGTTACCCAAATCTTCCTGTGATATAGTCGCTGGTGCGTTGGTCTTTTGGGTTTGCGAAAATATCATCATTTTTCCCTGTTTCTATGAGTTCACCCATAAGCATAAACGCAACATAATCTGACACACGCCCGGCTTGTTGCAAATTATGAGGAGCAAGAATTATAGTAAATCTCTCTTTTAACTGCGTTAAGGAATCTTCGATTTTTGCTGTAGAAATTGGGTCTAAGCCTGAGCAGGGTCTATCAAGAAGAATTACCTCCGGCTCTAATGCTAAAACACGGGCTATACAAAGGCGTTGCTGCTGACCACCGGAGAGTGCCAATGCCGATGTTTTTAGCCTGTTTTTTACCTCGTCCCAAAGAGCGGCTTCTTTTAACGCTCTCTCAACGATATCGGAGAGAACTTTTTTGTTTTTCTCACCTTTTAAACGTGCTCCATAAGCAATGTTGTCAAAAATTGACATCGGGAGTGGTGTTGGTACGTCAAAAACCATGCCGATTTTCCTGCGTAATTCTGTTAAAACAACTTCTTTTCGGTAAACACTTTTACCATCAAGTAAAATATCACCTTCGATTCTTGCACCGGGGATTAACTCATTTAACCTGTTTAACGCACGTAAAAGAGTAGTAATACCACTACCGGCAGGACCAAAAATCGAGAGAATCTCATTGGTGCGTATATCAAGATTAAGATCATAAATAATCTGTTTCTTTTCGATAAAGAAACTCATATCTCGTATGTTGATTTTGTATTGATCTTGCATTTTTTACGTCCTTTATGTTTTATACTATCGATTTTTTGCCATAAATCTGTTAACCAGAGCATTTGATACTACATTTATTATAAATATCAAAATGATTAACAAAGCGGCTGTACCATACGCATTACTCATTGATATACCTTCTCTAGCTAGAATATAGAAGTGAACAGCCATTGTTCTGGTTGGAGAAAACAAAGATGTTGCCATACGTAACGCACCACCGGCAGTAAGCATGATTGCGGCTGTCTCTGCGACACAACGCCCAACGCCGAGGATTATACCGTTTGATATTCCTTGTATAGCGGATGGAAATACCGCTTTGATGATAGTTTGCCACTTTGTACCACCGAGTGAAAAACTAACCTCACGGTAGGATTGCGGAACAGCACGAATTGCTTCCTCCGACGTGCGGATAACTGTAGGTAAAATCATAACTGCTAGGGTTAATCCGCCTGCAAGCACAGACCACCCGAGGTTTAAGTAAATAACGAAGAAGATAAATCCAAACAAACCGTAAACAATAGATGGAATCCCTGCAAGTGACTCTGCACTAAAACGGATAACTCGGGTTATTCCGCTCTCTTTTGTATACTCAGCCAGATAAAAAGCTGTACCAATTCCAAGAGGAACAGCAAGAGCAATTGCAACGGCTGTAACCATTATTGTACCAACTATCGGTGATGCAATTCCTCCGTCACGTCCCATGTTGCGTGGTATTTCAGTGAGAAAACTCCAAGAAATCATTGGCAGACCACGATAGAGAATATATATTATGATAAACGATAAAACAGCTAGCACAAATATAGCGGCTGACCAAATCAAAATCTTTGCTATAAGTTCAGTTGTTTTTGGTTTAACTCTCATAAATGTTAATCCTTTATGCTTTTCCTATTAAAAATGTGCAAAACTTTACTTCTTTTTGCGTGTGACATACTGTGCGGTAGCGTTTAGTATCATTATGATGATAAATAAAACTATACCCGTTGCAAAAAGTGCCTGACGATGTGTACCTGCGGCATATCCCATCTCTATACCTATGTTTGTGGTAAGAGTTCTGACCGGGTCGAGGATTGACTCCGGTATTGCAACTGCGTTACCAAGCACCATTATAACAGCCATTGTTTCGCCAATTGCTCTGCCGATACCAAGAATGACAGCCGCAACTATGCCTGATTTTGCTGATGGTAAAATAACAGAATAAATTGTTTGCCAGTGTGTTAATCCAAGTGCTAAAGCACCCTCTTTATAATTGCGGGGTAGTGCAAGAATCGAAACCTCAGTAATACTTATAACTGTAGGCAATACCATAATTGCAAGAATTATCGACCCTGCAAGAATACTAAGACCGGGACCGCCAAACCAGTTTCTTATCATTGGTACGATAAAAAGTAATCCCCAAAAGCCGTATACAACAGATGGAATCCCTGCCAGTAATTGTATTGCAGGTCTAAATATTCTGCTGATGGTTTGGGGAGCAAACTCTGTTAAAAAAACGGCACAGCATATACCAATCGGAACACCAAGTAATGCCGCTCCTAAAGTCACTGTTACAGAGCCTATTATCATCGGGAATATTCCAAACTCTCCGTGACTTGGCGCCCAAGACATACCAAAAATAAAGTTTAGAACACCAACCTCTGCAATAATTGGTATACCATTAATTATTATGAATATCGTAATTAACGCAAGTGCAGATATTGAAGAAAATGCAAGTGCTAGGAAAATATATTTTGATATGTTTTCTCTAAACTTACTCATCTGCACCAACCTCGTATTCCGGTATTAAACCTTCATTTGCTAAAATCCTTTGACCCTCAGGTGAGCGTATATACTCAATAAACTGCATAACACTTCCTGTCGGACGCTCCTTGGCAACAAATAAAAATGAGCGAAATAGTGTATAACTACCATCTAACACATTCTCTCGAGATGGGGAAATTCCGTTTATACTCATTGGCTTTACTTGTCTTTCTCCAACATCTACAAGACCAAGTGAGATAAAACCTATTGAGTTCGGGTCACCGGACACAAGCTGTCTCACTGCTCCGTTTGAATCTTGTACAATAGCTCTTGGTGTGATACGTTCGTCTCCCATGACCATTTCTTCAAATGCACTTCTTGTTCCCGAACCTTCTTCTCTGGTGATAACATGTATTCTTTCGTCAACTCCGCCAAAATTGCTCCAGTTTATGCGATCGGTCGTATAAATCTCTCGTAACTGTTCAATTGTGAGATTATTTACAGGGTTGCTGGGATGAATGATTATTGCAAGCCCATCCTTTGCTATTTCAATTGTCCACAGGTGTAGTTCACTTTCACGAAGATTTCGAGAAGACATACCAATTGCTGCTGTTTC
>JAITFS010000167.1 GCA_031281195.1 Oscillospiraceae bacterium | reverse complement strand
TTCGGGTCTGATTTGCTTGTCTTTGTTTCTTCAAGCAAGTTAACACCACCGTTTAATCCTTTGAAGATTTCTTCAGGTATCTCAGATGCTATTTCGTCTAATAATTCATTAACATCATCAATTGTAATTTCTTTCATATACAAATGACCATTCCTTTCGACGATATTTTAGCACAAAATGATTATGAAAGGAATTATCGTTAGAGATTTATCAATGACTAATCACCTGTTATTTCAAACTACTGATTGGAGTTATATTATTTCCGAGTTTGGCATTGTTTTGCTTCCGAGTTTGCCAACTGAGCATTAGTTATTTCCTCAAATCTGCTCATACAGCTTCTCCAGCGTATCTATATACAGCCTTAGTGCTGACTTTGAACCTTTAGCATCCTCATTGCTTGAGAGTTTTTGAAGCTTTGTATAAAATGTGTTAGTTATATCATTTATTGCATTAAATGACTGCAATGAAACAGGAAAGCTTACAGAAGAAATATGCTTTTTAACTGCTTTTGACGTTTCTCCTTTTGATTTTTCAAATGTGCCATCAAGCATTTGCTCTACAATAATATCTAAATCTTTTACAGTACCGGACTCAATCTCTTTTAACTGCCGTTTGGTGATGTTAATTTCACCTGATAAAATGTCCATCTTTATTTCCGGAGATACTTCACCAATTTTATTTATGGCGGCAGCGATTTGGGAGTCGCGTCTGATTGTTCTTGGTGAAACGTTATATTCATCTGATAAACGTAGAGCAGTTGAACGTGACAGAGGAACGTGGTCAATTTGACCATGTTCCTCTGTGAACTGATTTTTACCCGTGGGATTTCCAGCAGTTAGCTTATCTAAATTGTAATGCAGTCCTCGATAATAACTTAGCTGTATGGGGTTCAGATTTCGCCTTTCAATCTGATGTTGAATAATCCAAATCTTCACATCCTCCCGAGTAGGAAACTCCATATTTATGGTATTAAAAGGCAGGTCATGCTTTCTTAATATCTCATATCGATTATAACCGTCAATTAAAATATCATTCCATAGCACAAGTGGCATAAGACAACCAAACTCAAGCAGGTTTGCCTCAAGCCCGATTAACGTTTGCTCACTAAGTTTTGGTAATATTCGCTGAAACTCCTCGTCAAGTATAATTTCTTGCATCTCCCTGCTCCTTTTTGTGTTTTATTCAATAATTATTTAATATACTATAGCATATTGTAAATTATTATACAACACACAGATAAAATATGCAAGCAGGGATGTTTACTGAAACAAGAGTTACTGAAATGCGATTCAGTAACTCTTGGCAGATCAATATTTTCCTGTTATAATTCGTTTCATTGTGAGCTATTCTTCTGTTTGCCTAAAAATCCAAATCGCTGTGCGAACCTAATCTTGTTAAGGTAAGCACAAGAATATCATCTTCTTTTCTGTATACTAGCAACCAATCTGGTGAAATATGACATTCTCTATACCCTTTCCATTCCCCTGTTAAAGAATGATCACGATATTTATCAAGCAGTGCATTACCATTAGCTAACTCTACAATGATTTCTTGTAATAATACAAGATTTTGACCTCGTTTTTTTGCTAAACGATAATCTTTCTTAAACTGATTTGTATATTTGACCTCATATAGTGTATTATTCATCAGCTTCTAAACTTTCAAACAGTACAACCATGTCTTTATAACCTTTTACGTTTGGATCACGACTTATGCTTTCTGCTTCTTTCATAGCAGCTAATGATACTGCATTAGGTTGAGTTGGTCTTAAGTCGAATGGCAGTCCCCCAACATTACAAGACTGATGAATAAACACAGTGATAGCTTCTGTTAAAGATAATCCATAATATGAATATACAGTTTCTGCACTTTTTTTTGTTTCAGGATCTAAACGAATATTAACGCTTGCTGTTTTAGCCATATATTATCTCCTTTTATTGTATTGTGTACAATAATACTACAAAACGTTCACAAATGCAAACAAAACATCTAATGGTAACATCGGATGTTAGTTTCTTCTACACTACCCAACCACTTTCCCGTGATAGAGATTGTTTGCTCTTACTATGATGATAGAGCCGGCGCGGAGCGGCGTTCCGGTTTCGATACCATCACGCACAAGATAATTATCGCCAATTTCTATGTCCTTAATTCTTTCGACTGCTACACGCTCAGCATAACCCGATGTTTGCAAAAATACATGTTCTCCATTGTCGTCCAGACGGAGAGCCTCTTTTGGTATACGAATGCCGGTTATAACATCAAACACTATATCAGCATTGATTGCACGTAGCGGTGCAATCTCATGTATACTCCTGTCGCTTGAAAAAAGCACAACACAAATATCATCCTCACGCCTGCTGATTTCCTCTACAAGCATAGACATTTCCGCTTGATACGTTCCAAAAAACTGAACACTTTTTGTCTGCCCTACGCTTAGCATTGCGGCATCCTCGCCCCTCATAAACGCAGCATAATACCACTTAAACTCCGTTACAAGCTTGCCTGCACCTTGTTGACCAAAAGGAGTTCTAAAGTGTGCAATCAAATCCGATGGAGACAG
>JAITFS010000155.1 GCA_031281195.1 Oscillospiraceae bacterium | reverse complement strand
CACTTATATCTATACCAATACAAAAAATACAAAAAGTTGTCACTGACACAAGAGCGGGTTTTAATACTGTGGTTAATGATTCGTTACAAAACCCTGCAACTGTTATCGCTTATGCACTTGAAGATGAATTAGAAAACCGTTATGTGTCTGCATATAGAAAGTTTTTTGATGCCAGAATGATATTTATCCGCCGTTTTACGGTGCTTATTTTAGCAGGATTTTTTATCTCTACTATGCCGCTCATTTACATTTTCATAATTGCAGGATTTGCTGTTATAAACGAAACTATGTTAATCTCAGAGTTTATAGTCTATACAGGTATAGGAAGTATGGCTGTGGGTTGGCTTACAATGCTGGCACAATCTTTAGGTGGTTTTGCTATCTGGCAAGCAAGTGCTAAGCGACTAAACGTAACTACCACAGGTGATAGTGAAAATCTTGGTGACAAGAAAAGCCTTTTGTTAGATGGTAAAATAGCTGTAAGCTTTGAAAACATCAGCTTCTCTTATGCAGAGGATTCACCAAATGCTTTAGATAACGTGTCTTTTGATATACCACTTGGAGCAAAGGTTACAATTATTGGTGGTTCGGGTTCGGGTAAATCAACTGTATTAAAACTTTTATTGGGTTTATATGAACCAAATAACGGGAAAATATCTGTACTTGGCAATGATACGAAAGCTATAGGAAAATACGCATTACGTGATACCTTTGCTTATGTTCCGCAGGATTCATTTTTGTTCCCTGTTTCTATAGCAGAAAATATTACAGGTGAAAAAAATATTTCTGAACAAAACAAGAATAAACTTGAGAAGGTTTGCCTTGATGCCGGTATTCTTGAGTTCATAAACAGCTTACCAAATGGTTTTGACAGTATTCTAACTGAATCGTCCGAAAATATTTCGGGAGGACAACGTCAGCGTATTGCAATGGCAAGAGCATTTTACAAGGATGCACCAATAATCCTTTTTGATGAAACAACCTCCGCTCTCGACTTTGAAACAGAAGCAAAAATACTAAAAACATTGGAGGAAGCAACAAAAGATAAAACAGTTATAATGGTAGCACATCGCGCTGCTGCAAAATCTTTTTGCGACACGGTAATTCAGTTGCAAGGGGGTAGAATAGTATGACGAATGTTAAGAAATTGTTTGCTTTTATGCTCCCATATAAATACACGTACAGCTTAGGGATTTTCCTTTATAACGCGCAAGGTTTTGTTTTTGCTATTGTAATTGGTTTAATTGGCAGTAATGTAATGGCGGGTATTATGGCAGGTGAAAACGAAAAAATCGTCACAGGGCTTTTAATGTCAATGGGTATTTTAGTTGTCTGTTTTTGTCTGGTTGGTTTTGGAGTTTATATCAGTGACAGAGTAATACAGCGAGCTACACTTGATTTAAAGCAAAAACTCTTTCGTAGTTTTGTAAGAAATGATTTAGAAACAAGTCAATCAACCCACAGTGGCACCGGAATAGCAGCAATTAACACAGATGCTGATACCGCAATAGAGCTTTGGCGTGATGCTACAACAGGTTTGATACGTCCAACAATTACTGTTTGTTTTTCAATCATTACAATTTTATTTGTTGACTGGCGTATAGGCTTAGCGGCTATTGGACTTGGGGCTGTAGCTTGTTTTATGCAAACACGTTTTGTTAAACCTTCAGCACGACTTGGTAAAGAAAGGCTTGAAGCAAATGCTAATGCAACCTCAAATATCAGCAATATTTCACAAGGTGCATTGTCTATCAGAGCTTTTAATTTACAGGATAAATCATTGGAGGATTCCGGTGAAATAATGGCACAGCTAAAATTGATTTGCTTTAAACATTCGTTTATTTCTATGTGTCAAAGGCTCTTTACTACTGTTCAAGGCTGGCTTGCACTTTTAATTGTGTTTGGTTTTGGCGGTTGGCTTGTTGCAACGCAAGGTTTGGAGTTTTCGGTTTTGTTCTTAATTCTGCCGTTAGTTGAGGGAATATCAAATGAAATGGGTGGCGTTGGTCAAGGAATAACAGAAATCCAAACGCCTATGGTAGCAGCCGGGCGTATTATGTCTATAATCGAAAATACACCACAAACAAAAGAAAAAGGTGATATGGAGTTTGATGGTTCAGCTTTACATATAAAGGATTTGAGTTTCAAATATCAAAATACAGAGGATTATGCTTTACATAATATCGATTTAGATATAAATGTCGGTGAAATGGTTGCTTTTGTTGGAGCTTCCGGTTCCGGTAAGTCAACAATGCTTAAGGTTATTGTCGGCTTTTATGAGCGTGACAATCTTGGCATTACCCTTGGTGGTACGGGTTCTGATAGTGTAAGTGTAAACGAGTGGCGTAAACAGTTTGCGTATGTAGACCAAAGTTGTAAGCTGTTTGATGTATCTGTAAGAGAAAATATAGCACTGGGACGTAAAGGTTCAGTTGACGATTTCGATATTAAAAATGCTGCGGTGCAGGCGTTTGCACATGACTTCATCATGGAGCTTCCAGAAAAATATGAAACCTCATGCGGTGAAAAAGGTGCTTCACTATCAGGTGGTCAAAAGCAGCGAATAGCTATAGCCCGAGCTTTAATCAAGGGTGCGCCAATTTTAGTTTTTGATGAAGCCACATCGTCACTTGA
>JAITFS010000087.1 GCA_031281195.1 Oscillospiraceae bacterium | reverse complement strand
CGGGATGAATACTCAGAAAGATTACGAACAGCACAAAATGAAATCGGACGTTTGCACAATGAAATGTATCTGCAACGTGTGCCGATGGCAATTGTCTTTGAAGGTTGGGATGCCGCAGGTAAAGGTGGTGCAATCAAACGTTTAGTAGCGCCGCTTGACCCACGTGGTTACAAGGTTGCACCGGTTGCCGCACCTAATGACATAGAAAAAGCTCACAATTATTTGTGGCGTTTTTGGAACGAAGTACCAAAAGCAGGGCACATGACGATTTTTGATCGTAGCTGGTACGGTCGTTTGATGGTTGAGCGTGTTGAAGGTTTTTGCAAACCTTATGAGTGGAAACGTGCATTTACTGAAATTAATGATTTTGAAGAGCAGCTTGTTGATGGTGGTGTTATTCTTCTAAAGTTCTGGCTTCAAATTGATAAAGAGGAACAGCTAAAACGCTTTGAGTTTCGTAAAGTTACCCCCGATAAACAATGGAAGTTAACAGACGAGGATTGGCGTAACCGCGAAAAATGGGATCAATACCTTGAGGCTGTTGACGAAATGATGTTACGAACATCTACAAAACATGCTCCTTGGACTATTGTTGAAGCTGTTGACAAACTTTATTCACGAGTTAAAGTTGTTGAAACAGTCCTCGACAGTCTCGAAAACAGATTAAAAACAACGTTAAAAACATATTAAACAATCGGAGTAAAAGGTTGAAAGTAAAAATAACACTACGTGAGCTTATACAAATTGCAATGCTGATCGCTCTTGCATTCGTGCTGGAGCGATTAACGCCAATAATAAACCTTCCAACCCTACGAATTACCCTGACATTTATTCCGATGATGTTTTGTGGTATGCTATTTGGTCCTTTTTGGGGTGGTATAGCGTTTGGTGCGGCGGATATTTTAGGCTGGCCGATAATGGGTCTGGAACCAAACCCTTTAATATTACTTTCGCGGATTTTAACCGGGGTTATTTATGGTTTAATTCTTCATCGTGAGTCACCAAAGATTTTTCCGCATGCAGTTTTAAATACTCTTACTACTCAAATAATATGCGCGGCAGGGCTTACAACACTAGGGTTATCGTTAATGCGTGGTGTTCCTTATATTCCGCTTTTATGGTCACGAGTGCCCCAGTTTGGCATTTATTTAGTTTTAGAAGTTGCAATCTTCCCAGTGTTATTAATTTTACGCAACGCTCTACAAAAAGCAAAGCTGATAAATAACTAAAATACTCTCTAATCCCTAGTCTTGTTTTTCTCGTTCATAAAGGTTTAATATTTAGTGTTTTCTATCTGCTCAAAGGAACATCCATGTTCCTCTCGCAGCGCTCCGCATCCATGCTCCGCTTTACGAAAAGCATAAATATCAAACACTTTATTCACTTATCTCTACTCCCTATTCTCTAAAACCGGAGGTATCTATAATGGATTATATTGAAATAGCTATAAGATTTCTTGGTAGTTTTGGTCTTTTTATCTTTGGTATTAGTCTGCTTTCTTCGGGTCTCCAAAAAACTGCCGGTGGTCGAATGAAGCGTATTCTTGGTAATGTTTCGAAGAATCGTTTTAGTGGTGTGCTTTTTGGTGCAGGTGTAACAGCAGCAATACAGAGTTCTACAGCAACAACTGTTATGGCTGTTGGATTTGTTAATGCCGGAATTATTGCTCTGCCACAAATCGTTGGTATTGTAATGGGTGCTAACATCGGTTCAACTGCAACCTCATGGTTGGTTTCCAGTGTGGAGTGGTCAGTTTTTCTAAAGCCTGATGCTTTGGGTGCTGTGTGCGCTGCGGTTGGTGCTCTGTTACTGCTTTTTTCTAAAGAAAAGCGTATCAAAAATATTGGAGAGGTAATAGTTGGTTTTGGTGTTTTATTTCTTGGACTTTCGCAAATGCCGGCAGCTTTAGCTCCTCTTGCTCAGCTTGAGGTTATACGGGAATTTTTCATAACAATGGGTGCAAATCCGCTACTGGGTATTCTTGCAGGGATTCTTGTAACAGGTATTATTCAAAGTAGTGCTGCATCTATAGGTATTCTCCAGTCAATGGCTTTTGCCGGAATGGTGCCTTGGAATGCCGCTGTTTACATAGTTTTGGGTCAAAACATCGGTACATGCCTAACAGCGTTAATCTCCAGCATCGGCACATCAAAAAATGCTCGCGCTGCGTCTTATGTACATCTTGTTTATAATGTAATCGGGGCTGCATTTTTCTGCATAGTTGCAGTGCTTTTCTTCGCATTTATAGACCCTGCTCTTGGCAAATCTTATATAACAGCTACAAATATCAGTATGGTGCATACCGGCTATAATGTTTTAGCTTTGATACTTCTTTTCCCGTTTGGTAAACTTATACTCGAGATTGCAAAGAAAATGGCAGGTATTGGTAAAGCTGATTCTCTCGTTTCTGATACTGATTTACCCGAGCTTGACGAGAGTATTTTAGAAACGCCTTCTTATGCGCTTGAAAACAGCATGAAGGCTATTCAAAAACTACTTAATCTCATGCGTACAAACCTGATATTAAGTGTTACTGTTTTCACAAAAAAGGATTATAAAAGAATTGTTACTTTCTGGAATAAATCTGAAGAAATAGATAAAGTCAGCGGTAAGATAAATGAGTTTTTAACAAAGCTTTATAATGAGGAAATCAGTAAACAAGAGAGTTCTTTATTGATGTCGTTTATGCATGTAACTATCAGCCTTCGTAGGATTAATAACCGCACAAAGGGTATTGCAAAGCTTGCAGAGGACCTACGTAGTTCGGGTATAAAGGAGCAGTTTTTAGGCTTAGATGATCTTGAGGACATTTATAGAAAAACTGTCCATTGTTATGATGGAATGGTTGAAGCTTTGAAATCTCGTAATTCATATGACATAATCCAAACTATGCAGGATGCGGATGCTGTTGTTAGTTTGCGTGAGGTTTATAAGTCAAAACAGCTTGCTCTTGCTTCAAAATCTACTGATTATACAGTTGAAGTCGGGCTTATGTATTCAGAGGTTGCAAGGCATTTAGCGCGTATTGCTCACAACATAAAAAGTATCGTGGAAATAATCCCACACTCAGAAAACGTAAACGGTGTCGTAAACCAAGATGAGGTCTATGATAGACGATAGTGAATTACCTTATAACGCATGATTATGAATACAAAAAATGCGATGGCTTGTGTACCTACAGTAAATAGTTGAACGTGGATTATTTCAAAATTGCTTATTAGAAATCCGAAAATTAAACTTCCTGTTAATAGAGCAATACCAAAAGCGGTGTTAAAAATCCCATAACCTGTGCCTCTTTTACGCAAAGAAACTACATCCGCAATTGATGCTCTCATTATTGTTGAGTGAGTTGCGAGGATAATTCCATAAACTAAGAAAGCAACAATAATGAGCGTAACAGAACCGCTTAGCAACAAAAATGGAAATAATGCACTGGCAAACGGAACAAAACCTAACATCAATAGTCCGGAATGTTTATTGCCGGTTTTCTTTTTTATTTTATCATAAAGTACGCCGATTCCAACAGCAAGAATAGCATTTGTAGCCATTGCCAGGGTGTAAAGCATTGGTATTTGTGCACCAGTAAAAACTTCTGTATATGCGAGGTAAAAACCGATTGGTACAAATGTGACAAAACCAATTAAGGAGAAAAATGTAAACGTACAATAAATCCAAAAAACAACAGGGAGTTTTTCTTTTGATGGAAGATTAACCTGATTTTTTTGATTACTATTAATAGCTTCTTTCTCAGTAGCTTCTGCTGTTCCAGTAGTTTCTATTGCTAAAGCTGCTGCATCTTCCGCTTTAAGTCTTTCTTCCATAACTCCGGTCTTTTTTGTTTTTGTATATACAATAAAAACAGTTATTAAAAGTAGAACAAAAGGAATACCAAGCAGTATATAACCGGTTGCGTACTCAGCCAGACCATCTCTGCCTGTTATCATAAAAACCAGAGTGAAAATGAGAGGACCGAGTGCTGCACCGGCTCTATCTAATGCCTCCTGCCAACCGAATGCAAAACCGGTGCCGATTTTATCCTCACCCTCTGCAACAGTTGAGATAATTGTGTCTTTTGCAGGACTGCGTAGAGCTTTTCCGATACGTTCCATCATTATGAAAACAAGTAAAAATACCCATGCATTTTCACCTTCTCGTATTAAACCTGTGAGCGGAACGGAGATAATTAAACCATAACCTGCAAAAACAAAAGGCCAGTACTT